>JAZNMT010000027.1:0-11714 GCA_045579895.1 Paludibacteraceae bacterium | reverse complement strand
GTAAAAATGGATTTTGTGGCAGAAAATATAAATAAATTTGTGTATATCAATAAAAAAGACTAATTTTGCAAGCAAATGAAGCTGCATAGACTATTCATATGGTTGTTGGCCATGGGCTATGGGGTATTGGTGTATGCCAATGAGGAGAATGCGCCTAGTGCGCATGATCCTTTTGCTCTGCGCCAAGAGGCCTTGCGCGATTTTGAAAGCGGAAAGGCCGAAGATGCACAACGCAAACTGATAGCAGCCTATGAATTGTTTATCGAGACAAAAAACTGGGATATGGCATCGATGTGCCTGTATGAACGAGCCATCGATTATATGAATATGGGCGATTGGGAGAATATGCTGGTTCAGAAAAACGGTTTGGAAAGCCTATATGAACAACATAACTCTCCGATGGTGGCGTATAACTATCACTCGGTGGCATCGGGTTATTATTCGTATGTGGATAGTATAGATATGGCTCTCGAGCATGGCAGGAGGGCCATCGTAGGATTGGAGCAGATAGTAGATCCTCGTGCTTATAATATCGTGCCAGTATGGAGCTACTACAACATGGCATTTTTCTATGATATGTACTTCCAACCACCGATGGTGGATAGTGTACGGCATTATTTGGAGCGTGCGCGCGCGTCAGTAATAGGTTCGCGCACGCGTAAGGACTCGTTGGAGGCCTTGATCAGCATTGTGGATTTGGAAGCATGGCAAGCGTATTATGAGAAGGATTATCGCGTGGCCGAAGATATGATGCACGAGGTGCTAGGAATGATTGAAGAAGTGGCCAAAGATTCGCCTAATACGGTGGTGACTGAGAGGGGAGAAGCATATAAGTTCTTAGCGATGATGGCAGAGGAGCAAGGTAAGTGGCAAGCGGCATATTGGTATCAGCAACAGTTGACGGAGAGTAATTCGCAGCGCTATGACGTGGACAAAAGGCGCGTACTACAAGAGGTGCAGACGAAGTATGAGGTAGAGAAACAGCACTTAGAAATGGAAAAACTAGCCGCAGAGAATCGTTCGCGTGGTTGGTTGTTAGTGGCTTTAGTGTTGTTACTCTTAGCATTGGCAATGGGCTATGGAGTGGTGGCTATGCGTAAGAAAAATGCAGAGGCAAAACTATATGAAGCAGCCTTAGAGGCAGATAACATGCGCCAAACGATAAGTGCGTTGGAGAGCCAAACGGACGTAGAACCCTTACGATTGCTACTAAAGGGATTAGTAACACAATTAGAAGAAGGACCTCAAAAAGATTACACCCAGACTGCCTTGAAGGGATTGCAAAGCGTAGATCTAGGACATGTGCAAGCTCTATTAAACCATGGTCAAAAGATAACAACCATGGATAAACGATATATTTTATGCTTTGCAGCAGGTATGAGTGTAGAAGAAATAGCTGATTTTATGTGTTTGGAGGCAGCCAGTGTATATACAGTTCGGTATCGAATACGTAAAAAAATGGGGTTTGAATATCCTTTTCCTTACTGATTTTGTCATTTATCTAGATTTGTCTATATGAAAAGTAAATAAAAAGCAGTAATTTTGCGGCGCAATTTGAAAAACGGAGCCGCCATGGATAACAAGCAATTAATAATTCAGAATGCTCTTACCCAATTAAACCATCGAATTAAATCATCTTCGTTGAACCAAGATGCTAAAAATTCCGTGTGGGAGCGCGTAAATGGTGTTGATATTCAGTTGTTGGAACGTTTATGTAGTCAATCATCTCGTCCGTTGACGGTTATTAATTTACTATATGTACTTTGTTTCTTGGCTGGCTTGGATACACAAACTATTGCTGCTATATTTACGATAGAGTCGGGAACGGTATATTCCGTCCGCTATCGTCTGCGTGCGTATTTTCCCGCAGATGTATTTTTACCATTTTGATTTATGAACATCAAAGATAGTCATATAGATATGGCATAAATAGAATGCTACACTAGTTACACAATATAAACTAACATGTATATATTCACCGAAAAACATTATAATTATGGGATTCTTTAAAGACAAATTCAAAAAAAGTCGTGAAACGCATGAGAACGGTTATGTGTCCTTCACGCAAGAAGACTTGAAAGAGGGCATGACCACAAATCCTATTAACGAGGATGCGTATGAACTCTTAGATGCTGCTATGACTACTAGTAGCAATATTACTGTAGTGGATGAGGCTAATCAAACTGTCAATGTGGATGATATTTACCCATGCTCTGAAGCAGAGTGCGATGAGATGGATCGTCTGCTTGATCAAGCCAAAGCTGCACTGAAAGATCCTAATGATGCGTTCTTCAACGAACGTTACAATGAGTTGCGTGATATCGTAAGTTGGTCAAGAGAAAAGCATTGGACCTTTAAGTGGGTATTGATTTTGGGATGCTTCTTGTCAATCTTCATTATGTTCTATGTAGCAGGAAGTGCTACTAGCAATAGAAATCAGATAGAGTCAAAGGTAAATACAATCAAGAATTGGGAAAAACAGGACACCACAATTGCGATGGAAGATTTGACGCTAGATTCTCTGGTATATGATATCAAACGTGCCAATAGCCATAAGGCATTTACACTACATGGCATCAAGCGTTCGTATGAAAATAGAGTGGATGATATTGCTCGTTATAATGCTATTCTTGATACTATCCAGAACCGTGATGATAAGAAGTTCTATAAAGACCGTTTGAAAGTTGCAGAGAAAAAGGCCGATGCGCTGCTAGAGGAATACGAGGATGTGAATGATATGAAGTTTAAGGCATATCGCAAATATGCAGTAAATAGCCTTAAGGGAGAGTTGCGCGCTGCTCGCTGGCTAGATCGCATTATTTGGATATTGTTTATCTATGTATTGCTATTGACTCCTGTATACATCTACAGTAGCCACCAATATGGTTACTATATCACTCGCTATCGTGCAGAAAGTGCAAAACTAGATAAATTGCAAAAGATAGGTTTCGCATTTGCCTCCTTCTTGCTGGGTGCAGGTCTAGCAATGCAATTCTTCCCAGAGACAAAAGTGACAACTATATATTCAAGTGGTAGAAGAGAGACTCATACAGAGTCTAACCCATTGGATATAGCGATTATCGTTCTAAAACTTATCTTGTTTGCAGCAGCTGCATGTGTATTCAGTTTTGTATGTATATTCATCATGAGTTATGTCACCATCACAGCGTTCAAACGTAATCACGATTGGTCTAAAGTGAGTGAAGCTACTAAGGTGTTGACTAGCAAAGCAACAGAAGTGGCAGGAAAAGCGACTGATGTGGCAAAGAAAGCTGCAACTAAAGCTGCTACCAAGGCTGCCGAGATCGTAGATGAGCAGATACAAAAGCATAAAAATGATAAAGAACAAACACCTGAAGAGTAGTATTCAGTAAGTGTTTTCTCTAAAAGTGAAGTGAAAACTTGGGTTATTTTGTTAATAATGTTACTGCATTAACGAAATAACCCAGGTTTATTTTTGCATATATCAAAAAAAAATTGTACCTTTGCAAAAAATATCATTTCTTTATAGAAAACATTATTTAATATGCGTTGCTATCGTAAACTAATTCTTGTTGTATTCATGCTTTTGCCACTTGTGAGCAAGGCAAATGAAATATCATCACAGTTCAGTTGGTCAGCTAATGCTACTTTTACTAGTAATTATATATGGCGTGGTTTGTATTGTGGTGGTCCAAGTGTGCAATTAGATGCCACGGTGGATTATTATGGCTTCTTCGCTAATATGTGGTGGAACATAGGTAGCACGGATTGGACGTTTGCGAAGTTTAATCCCGAAGTAGATGTCTCTATTGGTTTCAGTCGTTGGGGATTGAGTGTATATTATATTCACTGCTTCTATTTTGATCAATATCCCGATGGCAGTCCTTCTAAGTTCTTCGATTTTAAGAATCATCCTAAAGGTGGTGGAGGTGCCACTGGTGAATGGCGTGTTGCCTATCGAGTAAGTGATAGATTGCCATTGAGTTGCTTGGTCGGAGTTCGGACATTCAGCCGTGATGGATATGTTGTTAATGATGAATTGAAACGAGCCTATTCTACCTACATTGAACTCGGCTATGACTTCGCGTTAGGCGAAAATTGGCAATTAGATGCGCGCTTGGGAATGACACCAGCTAAGAGTTTATATACAGGCTTTAAAGGTGATTTTGCAGTGACTATGATAGGGTTGAAACTGCATAAGACGTGGGATTTAGGGAAACTGGACGATAAGAATACAAGACTAAACGTGAAGGCTTTTGCGCACATGATGTTGCAACCTTGGCAAGTAACAAAGGATAATCTAATCAAACCCATTACAGACGCTGGAGACCAGAAGCTGAATGTGGCTGTTGGCTGCTCTGTCGCGTTTGGCAATTAAAGCGCACTGAACTAGCTAGGCAAATTGGAAACGCTCAATGCCTCCGCTCTCCCTACTCACTCGCGCAGTTTGTAGGGACCCCGTAAAAACTAAAAACCAAAATATAACCATTAGAAAAACAATAGAATTATGAAACGTGTATTATTCTCAGCCATTATTGTATTGGCAATGTTATTCCAGTCGTGTGAAAAGACAGCACAACTGACTTATGAACCCTTTACTGGCGAGTTGCGTCATGCCTTTGGTATCTCTACTAACACGCGTACAACTACGCCCATTGTACTTACACGCATCGCACTTGGCGACAAGACTGGATATGGTGAAGCTGCACTTCCCCCTTATTTAAAAGAAACACAAGAATCTGTATGCGCCTTTCTCAAGTTGGCTGAACCTGTAATCAATAACTGTACTGAGCCACTGAACGTGGATAGTATCATGCAAGTAGTGAATGCGTTGGCTCCAGGCAATCATGCAGCGAAAGCGAGCATCGACATTGCCTTGCACGACCTGTATGGTAAACTAGAGGGCAAGCCTTTGTGGCAACTGTGGGATATTGACCCCAATGCTACGCCATGTACTAGTTATACGATTGGCTATGATGCTTGTGATTCGATAGTGCTGCTCAAAGTGCGCGAAGCCGACTGGGCTAAGATTCTTAAAGTAAAATTGGGTCGTGAGGAGGTAGAGGACAAGCGTATGATAAGCCTGATACGTAGCATTAGCGACAAACCCATATATGTGGATGCTAACCAAGGTTGGCCAACTAAAGAGCACGCACTGATGATGTGCCAGTGGTTGGCAGAGCAAGGAGTGGTGATGATAGAGCAACCTATGCCTAAACACATGAACGAGGAGCATCGTTGGCTTTGCGAGCGAGTGGAACTACCTATTCTCGCAGACGAGGCATGCCAGACATACGCCGATGTGGCAGGGCTACAACCATACTACGATGGTATCAATATCAAACTGATGAAGTGTGGTGGAGTAGCAGAGGCGCGCAAGATGATTGCATTGGCGCGCGAGTTAGGTATGCAGGTTATGATTGGCTGCATGACAGAGACTAGTGCGGGTATCTCTGCGGCAACAACGCTGAGTCCGCTGGTAGATTATGCCGACTTGGATGGCCATGTCCTCATTGCCAATGACCCTTATGAAGGTATTCAAATAGTGAATGGTAAATTGACGTTAGTTGATAAACCAGGAACGGGAGTTTCCCCACGCTAACAATGTTTCGTGCAGTTATTTGGACTTAAACAAACCATCTACTTGGACATAAACAAACAACTCCGCTACCTATGGGTGGCGGAGTTGTTGAAAGGAAAGTTACTCTCTATTAAAAGATGTCTTCAATCTCTAGTGTTGGAATGTTTGTAGTTTCTGGTAATTGGGTTTCTTGCTGCGTTTCTTCTATGTGTACAGCAGGTGTACGGTATTCAGCAGGGCGGTAAAGTACTTGAATATTCTCTGCGATAATCTCCGTTTTGCGGCGAACTTGACCATCTTTCTCCCATGTGCGCGTTTGCAGTTTTCCTTCTACATAGAGTTTCATGCCTTTGCGCACGTATTTCTCAGCCCATTCTGCGAGATTGCGCCATAGTACAATGGGGTGCCACTCTGTTCTATCTGGTACTTGAGTTCCATTTTGCATGGTATAGCCACGTTCTGTTGTAGCGAGATTGAAATTGGCAATGGCCGTACCGCGATCTAGATAGCGTACCTCAGGATCGCTACCTACATTGCCTACCAAAATAACTTTGTTTACTGATGACATAATGTTTTAATGTAGTTAATTTGTATATTTTTGTTAGTTTTATATAAAAATCTCTGCAAAAGTACAAAAAAGTTTTGGACAATCCAAAAAAAAGCAGTAATTTTGCAAACAAATCTGCAAAAAACATGAAAGTAACCGATTTTCGATTTGTCGTATCCTTTGCTCTATTAGCATTCTTGCTCAGTTATTCTCCTATCGTTAGGGGGGAGGAGATGATAGTTCGCTGTGTGGCATTCTACAACCTGGAGAACCTATTTGACACTATTCACGATGAGGGTAAAAATGATTATGAATATTTACCCGATGGGGGAATGAAGTGGACAGGGTTCAAGTATGAACAGAAACTTCAGAATATGGCATATGCTATAGCTCAGTTGGGTACTGATGAGGATCCTCGTGGAGCAGCGTGCGTAGGTGTTTCGGAAGTGGAAAATATAGGTTGTCTGCATGATCTCTGTCGTGTACTGAAGGAACAACATAATCGTCACTACGAACCAATCTTGCTAGAAGGTCCAGATCGCCGTGGGGTAGATGTCGGGTTCTTATATAATCCTGCTATGTTTAAGCCAGTTTCAGTGAAAGGGTATGAGTTGCATGCCCATTATGCAGATGGTAGCGAAGTGAAAAGCCGTTTGCAACTATGGGTATCAGGCTATATGCTAGATGATGAGCGTAAGATAGTCCGAGATAAATTGCATATCAGTGTGCATCATTGGCCAAGTCGCTACGGCGGTGAGGAGAGTAGTCGTGCCACTCGTGATACAGCCGCTATGTTGTGCAAGCAGGTCTGCGATAGCATTTATCAGAAAGAACCACGTGCAAAGATCATCGTTATGGGAGACTTGAATGATGATCCGTTCAATCATAGCTGCGCTGTGGTAATGGGGGCAAAAAAGACTCGCGAGGAAGTTGGTGAGCAGGGCTTCTTTAATACCATGTGGCAGAAATTAGATAGGGGCATAGGTAGTTTGGCATACCAAGGTAGTTGGAACCTCTTTGACCAAATATTTATTTCTGAGCCCTTAATGAATACAAAAGTAGAAGATGGAAAATGGGTGTATTGGAAGTCCCAAATTTTTAACAAGCCATTTCTGACTGTACAAGAGGGTAAAGATAAGGGTACCCCATTCCGCACCGTAAAGAGTGGCGTATGGCAAAATGGTTATGCAGATCACTATCCTACGATGATTTATCTGGTAAAGAGTAAGTAATTTTGTGATTAAGGTTTAAGGTTTAGGATTTAAGGTTTATAGTTTAAAGGCTGGAGATATGGAACAAGGAAATTTAAGAAAGACAAGTATTGTGCGTATGCGTAACTATGGGCGTATCATTCAAGATATGGTGCAACTAGCAGTCAATGAAAATGATGCGGAAAAGAAGCAATCAATGGTTGTATATATTGCTCAATGTATGCGCCAAAAGAACGCGACTTGGAATAGGGAACAAGAGTCTGGTGTAGAACGTTTGAAGGACGACATTCGTGTACTATCGCATGGTGCCTTAAAATGCGACTTCCCTGAATTTGATGAAATGATGCAACGTTTGGCTCTGCGTCCAATGCCAATGACAGATCGTCAAGCACAACAAAAGAAAAAGAAGAAGTAAGCACTTCTCTGTTTTAGGTAATAATGCGTGTTGGTATACCAACACGCATTATTGTTATAGCCATTTGGCAAGTTCTTCGTAGTAGCGAGGGGACACTGGGATTTGTTGTGCTTGTGGTGTGTTGAGTTCTGCAGTAATCATACCCTCTTTGTCTCTGCGCAACACCTTGATATGTTGCGGATTGATATAATAGCTTCGTTGGCATCGAATGAGTCCGTGTTTGTGCATGAGTTCTTCTAATGATTTCATAGATGCGCGTAATGCATATTCTTTTAGTCGTTCGCCTTCCACATATCGGATATGTACGTAGTTTTCTTCTGCCTTAACATATAAGACAGCAGAAGCAGCAATCATTAGTTTAACACGCTGTGTGCTGTCTACAAAACGCATGAGCGAGTCATCGTAGCTGGCTTGCTCTTCTTTTTGTGCTGCAAATGCTAGAGCAACATTGAATATAACATAGGGGTATATGCAGATGATAAGTAGTGCATATAGTGACTGCCCTACTATATGAAAATAGGGGTAAGCACCTTTATACATAAGTGTGATGTATAGTGCCATAAACATGCTCATGGTAATGAGTTCAGTAATTTCCCACACCGCATAGCGCCACCAGTTGAGATGCATCTGATGGAATAGCACCATCATTAGCACGCGTGAGATAATCATCACACCCAATAGAATACACATGATAATAGTTGTGTTGAAGCTGAGCATATCTTTTCCCATGTCCAATAACTGTGTGGCGAGGGAAGGTTGGTAGATAAGCATAAAGCATAGGAAGAAGGCAGGTATGCCTAATAGGTAGAGCAATTGGCTGCTGAGTTTGCTGAAAATTGCAGGTAATTTGTCCATAATTTAGTGTATTTATTTAATGTGACGAAATGGCAGTTATATGGTATTTTGTCACAAATATGCCTATTTTGTCACTATATTTGTGTTTTTAACAAAAATCGTGCCATACTATCACAAAAGTTTGTGCAGGCAGAAAATTGGCAGTAATTTTGCAGCGAATTTTGAAAATGGAAGGATAAGATTATGAAATTAGTTGCATTGGGTGATTCTATTATTAAAGGTGTGCTTCTCCAATCCGAGGGTGAGCATAGTCGTTATTCATTGGCAGATAAGAGCATAGTAGAATGCTGTGCTGAGAAGTTGGGCGGCGAGAGCCTGAACTTGGGCAAGATGGGCTGCACAATAGAAGCAGGCGAGCGTATATTACATAGGTACTTGGATAAGATGTCGGGCGCACAATACGTGCTGCTGGAGTATGGCGGTAATGATAGTGATTATAATTGGCAAGAAATAGCAGAATCGCCTGATAAAGAGCACTTTCCACGTACTCGTCTGGAAGTGTTTGAAGAGGTGTATGAACGTGTTGTTTGTAAAATAAAAGAGATGGGGGCAATACCGCTTGTGTTATCCCTACCGCCCATGGATGCAGAGCGGTATTTTGCCTTCTTTTCTCAGAAGTGGGAAGATGGTTTTCGTGCGAACGTTATGCGTTGGTTAGGAGGCTCTACTAACACAATCATGTCGGGACATGAGTTGTATAATCTGGCGACTATGCGTATTGCGCAACGAGCTGGTGCACAGTGGATTGATGTAACAAGCGGGTTGCTTAAGGATCATAATTTTCGTGCATATCTTTGCGATGATGGTATTCATCCTAATGAACGTGGACAACGTATGATTGCCGAGGCGATATTGCAGAATTTGCTATATTAAAATGTAATGCAGGCGGGAGATACCCGCCTGCATTATTCATTATTACTTCATTTAATTACTCCGTGTATTATTTATTGTTGCTTCATAAGGGTGTTCGTGTGAGTGATTTCATGAAAATGCGTTAGTCTCCCATTGCTCGGTTGGCGCGTTCTGCATCGCCTTGTGTTGCATGTTCGCCACCTCTGCGGTCGAGGAAGCGAGCTACAGTGCCTCCAACAGCTGCCATTGGTGTTGCGCCTACTGTGAATAAAACACCACCAATCGCCAGAAGTAATAGCAATGGGATGATAACTTTAAGTACACCCCAGATATAGAATATAGTAGCGACAATGGCACCAAATGTCCATATGAAAGCGTATGTGGCAAAGATAATTCCCATCTTTTTACCTAAAATTTCTTGGTATTGCTTAGATGCTCTCCGTACGAAATATCCCATGATGACTAATTCAATTGCAAGTACAAAAAGCACGAGTATATCGCTTTGGAGTTTACCTGCAATGATGAGAACGCTAGCTACAATAGCAACAGCTCCTAAGATGAAAGTGAGTAGCAGAGGCTTGATAGATATGTCATCCGCTTCTTCATCGTCGCAATAACGTGCTTGTATGGCTATCATAAACATTTTCATTCCTCTAAACTGCATGTATGCGGCTCCTACAAAAGGAATTAGACGGAAGAGCGAACGCCACATTCCGTAGCGTGCTTTGTCCAGCCACCAGAACATTTCACCTCCCGCGGAAAATGCTCCTACAATCTCTAAAACAACAGCTAATCCGGAGAGGATAGGTACTGCTAATAGTAGTTTGTCAGCGACTTCAATTTTACTATTTTTGGCTCTTCTAATGCATATCATCGATGCTAGTAAAAGGGTGAAAATCAGCACGAAAGGTGTAATTCCGTTATAGAAACGACGAAGAGGTCCGTAATTGTATTTTTCTAGTACATTAATTGCGCCCTCTTCGTTGTTGCGCTCGTCAAACTTGAGGTCGTGTGGCTCCATGAGATACTTTTTCCCTTCGTACTCGATGATAACGAAATCGTAGTATTCATCCGTGCTGGTAAACTGTAAAAGTATGCTTTCGACGAGGCTGGTATGATAAATATTAGTGTCCTTCAAGATAACGGTTGTGCCATTGTCCAGACTGATGGGGTCTCCTGTGATCTCTACGTTGTGAGAGGCGCTCTTCTTGTAGGAAAAAGCGTAGGCGTCGTTGCCATGTAAAGCCCGTACCTTGTACGTGGTCGCGCTGGCAATTTGCATTGTGCAAAGGCAGCAGAGTAGCATGAGAATCTTTTTCATAATGGTATGTGTTTTTTGTGTGTGTTTTTCGTGTTCCATTGCTTCGTGCTTGCAAAGGTACAAAAAGATTTTTAGATATGCAAGATAATTTGTTAAAACTTTCGTAAAAATATATAAATAACTAATTAATCACTAACTTATCACTAATTAATCACTAATAAATAACTAACTATTTTCCTCATAAAGAAAGGGTATCTTTTGGGTGGAATGATAGGGGTATATTGGATGTACTAAAGTAGGGGAAAGAGGAGCGGTTTTGTAAAACTGGTTTAGCAATTTTAATTTTTATAATGAAAAATGATGTAAAATGGTGATTTTTAGGCAAAAAAGTTTGGCCATGTCGAAAAAAAGCAGTACCTTTGCATGCTTTTTCGCGGCGCGCATACGCGGGCATTATGCGAGAGAGCGTGAGAATAACAATAAACAAATAAAATTATTAACCAAAATTAAAAGTTACAATGCCTACAATTCAACAATTAGTTAGAAAAGGAAGAGCAGAACTTATCGACAAGAGCAAGAGTCCAGCATTGGATAGCTGCCCACAGCGTCGTGGCGTATGTGTACGCGTTTACACTACAACTCCAAAGAAGCCAAACTCTGCTATGCGTAAAGTAGCACGTGTTCGCTTGACAAACCAAAAGGAGGTGAACGCTTACATCCCAGGTGAGGGTCACAACTTGCAAGAGCACAGCATCGTTATGGTGCGCGGTGGTCGTGTGAAAGACCTTCCAGGTGTACGTTACCACATCGTTCGTGGTACATTGGATACCGCTGGTGTAGCAAACCGCTTGCAACGTCGAAGCAAATATGGCGCAAAGCGTCCTAAAGCTAAAAAGTAATTCCTAACAAAAACTAACTAAAAGTTCCATACGATGGGACAGATTATTAATGGGTTGATCGGTTGAGTAAGTAAGTCGGAGGCCAAGCGGTCTTAGGAAGACAATGACTAG
>JAZNMT010000026.1:0-13758 GCA_045579895.1 Paludibacteraceae bacterium | reverse complement strand
CCAATGGCGGTGCAGGTAATGCAGGAGATAGGGATAGACATCTCACAGCACATCCCGACGCATGTATCGCAGTATTTGCACGAGGAGTGGGATTATGTCATCACCGTTTGTGGTGGTGCCAACGAATCCTGCCCTGCTTTTATGGGCAAAGTGGCACAGCGAATACATATTGGATTTGACGATCCCTCGCTGGTGCAAGGCACTGAAGAAGAGCGACTAACCGCCTTCCGCCACACTCGCGACGAGATACATCGCCAACTGAGAATCTTTTATACGTATAATCTAATATAGGTGTGCTATTATTTGTAATCTATTATAAATCAATTATCCAACAGCAGTCAATGACTCTGTTGGCTAATTTTTGAAATTTGTGTTGTGTAATGCTTTATTAGGCTATAGCATGTAATTACTCTATCACCAATTGTTTGAATTTCGCATGGCGTTTCTCATCTTGCATGAGCAGATTCATCTTGAATTGTCCATCACGAGCGCCTTCGGCGATACATTGTGCCTTGAATTTCTCGAATGATTGCTCCACCAAACGATGTGTGATAGGGTCTTTCACGCGGAAAGAGGCACGCTTAGCCTCGTACTCAATATTAGTCGCTTTCAACTCCTCATCTACCAATCTGGTAAAGTTCTCCGCTTGCTCTTGGGTAGTAGTTTGGTCTGCAAACTCATAGTAGAAATGATAGGCAGACTTCTCCATATCCGCAAAGCCAACAAAGAACTTAGTTAATAAACCAGTCTTTTCTTCAGCAGCATGCACTGTCTCAATGAACTGACGCTCGTGCAGTTTCTCGCCTGTCATAGTGACAATACCATTCACCTTCTGAATCATGTGTACAGTAGGCGTATTGCAGAATGAAGGTCCCACCTCTAATAGGTCATTCATATTGTAGCGATACAAGCCCGCAAAAGTGGTCACATATGGGCAATAGCGTTTGCCAGCTTGCAGTTCGTGGAGCTGTAGATAATGTTTGTTCTCGCTCTCTAATTCTTCCTCTGCCACGAACTCATAGTAGTGGAAGTGTGGGAAAAGCACCGTATTTACTGTATCATCAAGCACCAAGCCGAAGCGACACTCCGATGCAAAATAACCAAACTCTTGATGCAACATCTTCTCGGGGAACGAACCATTTATTTTATCCAAATACACTGCCGTGTTGCCGCACTTCCATGTATTGAGAATCTGCATGTTAGGCCAATAGTGCTTAGGCAGCACAGTGCCATATTTCGCCTTCATCGCACGTAGTTCGGCAGCACGCTCTGGATTGGGCTTGAGGTATGGCTGAATATCCTCACGAATCCATTGTGGAATATTGAGTTTCGCATTCAATGTACCATTCTCTATATCAGTACAATACTCATTAAAGTATTCATTGACATTGTTTTGCATCTCCACAATGGTCGATGGGTTGGCGGTTACCACGAGAGTGATATTGCGCTCAATACCCATACGCATCAGTGTGTAATAGCGAGCAGTATAATCCTCAATGGAGAAGACAGATGCAGGCGAAGCGTAGAGTTTCTTGACAAAACTAGGGCAATCGCGTTGCGTAACACCGCTAACCGAGCCAAACATTGTGCCATCGGGTGCTTCACCCTCTTTCACTTTACCCACGATAGAAACAATCTTACCTGTGAAAACTTCTGGGCGATTTTTGATAAAGTTAAAGAGCCATACTTTGGTCATCTTACCATAGATATTATGTAAATACTCCTTGGTAATTGGCACCCATTTTGGCTCTTTAGTCGTTCCCGAAGTAGTGGCATACAATACAGGTTTGCCAGGAAACAGGATATTCGATGCACCATGTTTATGTTTTTCCACATAAGGACGAAGGTCTTCGTAATCATTCAGTTGTACATACTTTTGATAGCGAGCATAGAGTTCGGTATCGTTCTTGGCTTCTAAGATTTCAGCGAAATGATGCTCCTTACCATATTCTGTATCGCGTGCGTATGTAAGGATTTCTCGAAGTGTTTTCTCTTGCGCTTTGCGTGGATTTTTAGATGCACGCTTGAGCGATAAATACTGGATTCCTCCAGCACAACCTAATAAGAAATTAGGTACAAACGGACATGTCTTTTTTTCCATATTCTATTCGATTTATTACTATTAATCTGCTAAATTGTACTATAGTACAAGTATTAAAGTATGCAAAATTAATACTATTAAGTCGAATATCCAAATTATATTAAACTACGTAAATCTTTTCTAAAGAAATGACAAGTTTCTTTTCGATTTTTATAACATATCATTTGTATTTTGTATCCATGATTTTGATAACAATGGCAATCAGCAGTATTATGGTTGCCATTCCAAAAGGTATTAAATAAGCAGTTCTTCCTGGTATTCCTACAAAGACATTGTGGTAAAATGCCACAAGACATATGCAAGATAATATCACAAGTAGCACACTGATTACTATAGGTAATTCCATCCGTTGTTTTTGTTTGTTCCAATGACCACTAACCCCTGTTATTACACCTGTATATACACATAAAATGATGAATATCAATGCCAAATTGCCTACCAGATATGGCATATTCACAAGAATGATATCCAGTATGCTAATCAAAAACACTATCAGTATGTTTACTATCACCATTCCGCGGACCATATTACAAGTCAATATTTGCTGCAATCGCTCATATAGCGAAATGGATGCAGGATCATTGAAATAATAGCGTAGCATAGTTGTTCGTTTTTAGTTGGTTTATAGTTTAATGGCACGAATCTGTTGTAAAAAAATCGCTGCAAAAGTAGTGCCAATTTTTCAAAAAAAACAATTACAACAATATTGCTATTTTCTCTACTATGCAGACAATAGAAAAAATAGCAATATTGTTATATTTTAGTCCTGTGAACCTTATTTCAATGTTTTCCACATAGGATAATCTACAAACATCATATCCCCTGAAGTTGTATGTAGAAATATTTTTGTTGACTCAATAGCTATGTAATATCGTGATTTATCGCTTGTATCTTGTGGCATATAATAACTCAAATCTTGTTCATCGATATGATGATTTATTGCCGTACGAATACGTGCAATATACCCGCGTATATTCTGCACATCTTCTAGATATGATCTTGCTTCGGCAATGGGCGTTTCCCTAAATAGATTACATATCGCATGATACGTATTTCCCAATCGCATCACATCTTTATCCGACAAAGGATAATGTTGCCCTGCTTTCACCAGTCCGCCGTGATGGGTACAATACGTTTGATGCAAAATAAAGACATATGTAGCCAATTGTGTGGCACTCATCTGCACTTCTACTCCCCGCATCCATATCCGGCGTGTTGGAAGGTCAATCAATATACGATTCTCCTCGCCATTGGTATGATGACGCGCCAAGAAATCAAACAACTGCTTATAGAAACCATGATAGTGAAACAATGTTTTACCCCGCTTCGGACGATGATACTCAGGCTCTGTAATAAAAGTCTCATATTCATCTAAAAACCTACGTACTTCATTCAATACGCTATTGGGTTCATCATCCAATCGAATCGTTAGGAAATTGATAAAATAAGTATCTTGTTGCGTTGCCATAGATGCTGGTACATGCGATTTACCCACATTGATCAACAGCGATGGCTCTATATCATAAAAATGATTCTGATGCGATGAATTTGCCAAATAATCACGCGTAAAGCTATCTGTCGTAAAATTAGTTAATCTGTCATAGAGCGTATTGATCATCTCATTCGACAAACGGGGATTCATGTAGCGAATTATATCACACAGATAACCACGATCCATTTCGCGGAGAGATTGACACACTTTAGGTATATAAATAAACTCAAACTTCCATAGGTGCAATAAGTTGGCTATCATATCATATTGCTGCGCTATTTCCTCATTAATAGCAGGCATATAATCGCTCTCAATATATACGACATATTTTTCCTGATGTTGCCATCCTTTCATCAATACGGATAAAATATGATATTTATCACTCGTATCATTGAGCAATAGCGACAATACCTGCAAGAGCAATGCCTCACGCGCCACACACGAATTATCGGAATAAGCGGCTTTTTGTAGAATAGAATAAATCTTCTTTTGTTCCGCAGGAAGCATATGTTTGATATAACCAATTGCTTCGGCTTGCGAGATAAACTGCGATTCATATAATTCATCTTGCGATATATCGTATCCGCTAACAATCTGGTTGTATAACGAAATTTCTTCTTTGCATATCACATCATCCGACTTGATAAGGTCGGATATCAAACGTGCGATAGCTATTTTCTGATGATGGCGCATACTTATTCCCCCCTATACATTAAACCCTAAACCTACAACACCACTACTTGTGCAGCTGCGTTATCCATGCCAGGCATGGTATTGCCAATGGGTGCTCCTACATACGTAGGGTCACATACTGTGAAACGCATACCATCCAATAGAATATAATCTCCTTTTTCTTCGTGTGGAAAGGCAACAGCTGTGGCTAGGTGACCTGGATAGTAAATCAGTGCTACTGGCAAGTCCAATAGGTCGCGAACCAAACGCGAGAAGAGGATAGAGCGGTCTTCGCAGTCTGCATATGGATAAAAGAGTGTTTCTTCGGCAAAGAAAGCTCGATCCCCACCCCACACTTTGTCATCGTATTCATAAGTCAAAGCGGTTTGGACAAAGTTAAGCAGTTTCTCGACTGCCTCGCGATAACTTGTCCCCTGTAATTGCTGGTAAAGAGATGGGTAAATCATCTGTTTCGTTTCTGATGTTAATGGTGTATTGGCATACATTACCCACCTGGTGATAGGATTGCTATTCAGCTCATTCGAGGGATAAGTTTCGTAGAAAGAAATCAAATTACGATTGGTTTTCACCTGCACTTGCATATCGCTATATTTCTTGGCTTGCAGCAATCGGATATCAGAATAATCTGCGGCAAAAGCAGGAGTGTTAGTTACGTATAATGACAATGGTTGTTCTTTGTCAAATGCCACCGTGCAGATTTGCAAGGTATTCGAAGCAGCTTTCAGTGGGTAATATTTATATGCGTCCAATTTGAAGTAGGCCTTTCTGTAGATAGTGTGTTGCGATGCATAGAGCAGGTTTAGTCGATTACCATCCAAAGCTAGGCGCATCTGGTAGCCTGATTGGCAATATAGCCATGCGCATAATAACATCGCCTCATTGTTATCTGCCAGATAGGCGTTTTTTGCCAATTCGTATAGCATATGCATGTATGCCCAATCGCATAGCGACAATTCTTCGCGCAAATGTAGGCAATCTGCCAGCGTAGCATCATACTCGCCATTGGATAGTATCTCCCAGCCGTCCGCAAAATGTTCGTTGCTAGCTCCGGTCAGCTGCAGGAGTTGCATGGGGACCCGTACGCGGCATATGGTATTGAAGAAGTCGAACGTGCACGCGTACTCCTCGGGGTGTGGCTCTGGCTCTGGATATTCAATGGGCTGTGGTTGAGGTTGAGGTTCGGGAGGCAGGATTAACTCTTCTATTGCAATCTCTTGTTCTTGCTCCTCTGGCTCTATCGGACTAATAGGTTCTACCGGACTAATAGGCTCTACTGGACTAATAGGCTCTACTGGTTGATACACGACAGGGGGGATGGGTTCCTCTTGTGGCACGGGGACTGCGGGAGTGCTATTGAAGGGCTCCCAGGCTTCACGCATAAAATCGGCATAGCGTTGGTTAACGGCATCGCGGAAGGATGTATAATTTTGCTGTGCGCCTTGTTGAAATGCACGAAAGCGTTCTTCTAGTGATTGTGCCATGGCTGTTGTGCCAACCAGAAGAAATAGGCAGAGAAGTATTTTTTTCATGGCTCAATGGATTATGTAGTTTGTAATGGCCGTCACGATGTTTGCGCTGCAAAGTTACAATAAAAAATGCACATATACAAACAAAATACAACAAAATGCGTATTTTTTTTGTATATTTACAAAAATTGTAGTACTTTTGCTGCGTTTTTTCACCACCCTAGAAAGATATTAACTATTAATTATTAACTATCAAATGCCCACTATAGCTTTAATATATGATTTTGATGGCACATTGGCTCCTGGCAACATGCAGGAGTATGGTTTGCTTCAGTCATTCGGTTATGATGATCCTGAACAGTTTTGGAATTTGTGTGATCAGATTGCCAAGACCAACGATGCAGGTGGTATTTCCGTAGTGATGTATGCTATTCAAGCTGAAGCGCAGCGTACTGGCCATCGATGCACGCGTGAAATGCTGCGGTCGTATGGCAAAAAGTTGTCTTTCTTCCCTGGGGTACCGCAGTGGTTTGATGCCATCAATGCATATGCTGAGCAGATTGGGGTGAACGTCAAGCATTATATTAATAGTTCGGGAATCAAGGAGATGATTGAGGGATGCGCCATCTCACGTCATTTCGAGCAGATATATGCGTGTACGTATTTGTATGATAGCAATGGTGATGCTTGTTGGCCTGCAGTTGTGGTTGATTATACTAAAAAGACCCAGTTTATTTCTAAAATCAACAAGGGCATTCGAGAAGTGAGTGATCGTGTGCGTATCAATGAGTTTATGCCTACCGATGAGCGACCTGTGCCTTTTGAGCGAATGATTTATTTCGGTGATGGTGAGACGGATGTCCCATGCATGCGTATGGTGAAGGCGAATGGTGGATATAGTTTTGCGGTTTATGGCAATGATCAGAAACGTGCATTGGCTCAACAATTGCTGAAGGACGGTCGGGTTAATTTTGCGTGCCAAGCAGATTATACGCAACAGGGCGAAATGATGGAGATAGTCAAGCGAATTTTAGATAAGGTAAAGGCAGACTATACCCTCTCTCGCCTCTAGCCTCTAACCTAAATATAGACAATAAATAATAAGCAATAAATAATAAATGTACGCATTAGTTACAGGAGCCAGTTCTGGCTGTGGATATGAGTATGCGCGCCAGTTGGCGGCTAAGGGATATGACTTGCTGATGGTCAGTAACGAGGAGGCTATTCACGAGCGTGCCGCTACGCTACGTGCCGATTTCCCTGTGCACGTTATTAGCCGTGTGCAAGATTTGGGAACACCAACGGCTGCCAGGGACTTGTATGATTATTGCCGTGACAATGATATCCAGGTGGAAGTTTTGATTAATAACGCTGGGGTGTATCACGACCGCGATTTCTTGGCGGACTCTGAAGGGTTTAACATCTTGATCTTGAATCTACATGTCCTGACCCCTGCTATGTTGTTGTATTATTTTGCGCAAGATATGTCTGCGCGTGGTAAGGGCTATGTATTGAACATGTGTTCGGTCACTTATGGTATTGCGGTGCAGCGTTTAGCCACTTACGCTAGTACGAAGGCTTTCTTGCGCAATTTCAGCCGTTCTACCTATGTAGAACTGAAGGACAAGGGGGTTACGGTTACAGATGTGACACCAGGGGCTATTAATACGGGATTGTATAATATCCGTCCATGGGCTACTAAGCTCGGGTTGGTGTTGGGGTATATTGTGGAGCCTGACTATCTCGTGCGTCGTGCCTTGCGCGGCATGTTCCGCGGAAGGCATCGAGTGAGTGTGCCATGTGTATGGAATGTTGTTTTAATCGCTTTGGTCGCTCTGGTACCCACGTCCCTACTCCGCCTTATACGCAAAACTGGACTCTTCTAATAACAGCAGAAATCTGCGATAAGCATAATTACCATCTCCCTCGCCTAATTCACATGGAACTAGGCGAGGGAGATGTATGTTCAAGGCGGATAAAAACGGAAGACGTCTTACTTGTAATGAACAATTTTATCACTTCTCACGCTACCATCACTCATGCGATGTTGTAGGACATACATGCCATTTGGGAGGTGCACGGCATCATACTGACCGCCTGAGATAGTCTGAATCAGCTGACCACTAATAGTGTAAATGGAAGTAGAAACAATCATATTGTTTTCCATATTCTCTAATGTATTATTAGTTGGGGTATCATTAGTGGATTCTGTATCATCTGTGGGTGCAGAAGAAGAACGTGCTGCCATGCGTTGAGGGGCAGAAGAAGTTGTAGCAATTGGGTCATACAAGTAATCTACTATTTTTACATGTAAATTACTTCCTGCATGCGCATGAAAACCTGATTTTAATACCACTTTATTAGTGGCTAAATAAGATACTTCAGTACTGATTCGAAGAGACACATTTCCATATGCTTTAGAGTCTGTTACAGAATATCCCGCATAAATTGTATGTGCACGCTCCAAAATAGGACCATCTGGTACACTATAGATCTTGTTTTGAATATACATATTGGCTGCGTATTCCACTGCTGCATGGGCATCTACTAATCCATAACCCACTTGTTCGCACCATGGTCCATAGGAACGATTCGACTCATTATTGAAGATGTAGTTTTGTCCAAAAACTTCGTTTCGCGCAGTACGTTCAATGATACTTACAACCTCCTCACGCTGCAAATTAGGATTAACTGATAGAATCAATGCCGCTATACCACTAACGTAAGGAGCAGCTAAAGAAGTTCCAGAGGCAATAACAGTACTATTATTTTCATTTGTTGTCAATATATCCTTTCCTGGTGCCACAACATCTAAACTCTCCCCATAAGATGAGTCCTCTGTTTTATTATATCCAAATGAATCTTTTACAGATCCAACAACCAATAATTCAGATATTCGATAGGACGGATAAAAAACTTTGTGATTAAATGGGTAATTAATATCAATATTTCCTGCCGCAAAAACAACAATACTTCCTTTGCCTCCTCTACCATAAACCAATGCATCTTCTAACGCATTTTCTAACATACGACAATAAATAAATTTTTTTTTCTTCCTATGAAATCCCCACGAGCAGTTAATAATATCAGCTCCTTGTTTCCATGCATACGAAATGCCACTTGCAAGTTCTTTTGCAGATTTTAAGCTGTGCGATCTTAAAGGATGTGCAATGGGTATTATACTTACATTTGGTGCTATTCCTGCTATGCCCTCAAGATTATGATTAGCAATTATTACTCCAGCAACTTGCGTGCCATGTGCCCCATACGTAGTGTCAATTAGTTGATTGCGATAACAGTCATATGGATGTATAAAGCGTGTATTTATAAATTCCATGTGCTCAGTATCAATGCCCTGATCTATAATAGCAATACTTAAGTTTGGATCTCCTTTGGTAAACTCCCAAGCCTCACAAGCATTGAGTGCAGATAAGGCCCATTGAGAACTAAAACCATTATCACTTACACAATTAGGAGTAACTTCAAATACAAATCCAGGATCCACATCTGCGAACAAGTTCGTTTCATAGAAATAATTCGACATATCTAATGTATTGTTAATGGTAGAATTTGCAACCATAATTTCATACCATCTATCCATATAAGGAACTTCACCTAATAAATATGTATTTGTTTCTTCAATTAATTCTTTCAGCAAAAGAGTGTCCGCATATTCATGTAATTTAATATAAAAGCTATTTGACATTCTTTCTGTTGGAATGGAATCACCAACAATATATTCAACTGATAGTATATCAACATTGTTTTGTGTGACTATTTGATTTATCATTTCTACTGGTATAGTAAATGTTGTGATATAGTCATATGGAGCATTAATTTCTACATTAACGGGTTTAGCGTATACTACAACACTATCTGTGTTTATAACTAATGGTATTTTTTCGCCATGATAATAATAATATCCGGCAAATATCTGGATGTTACAAATCATGATAAACATCCATATTAGTATGCTGCTTTTCATTTTTTTTTCTTATTAATACAACATCATCATATTCAAATGCTAATGTGAACCAAAATTTTTCTATATACAATGTATCCCCCTTGAGTTGATATGGATGTTCTGCATATCCTAAAGGATGAAACGGTTCAGTCCATGTATAAATAATTCCGTTCTCCACCATATATTGGCGTCGTGAATCATTCGATATCCTAATTTGAGTAGGAGTAAAAGTCACGGTTTCAGAAGGATTGTTTAAAAATATCCATTTTCCAACTAATAGTGATGTCTCGGGGGTTACGTATTTATTCTCACATGCGCCAAAAACACATAATAAAACTAATAAGTATATTTTAACGATATTTTTCATACATATAAATGATTTGTACAATGTTATTTCGTTTCTAACAAATTAATTCTAAGTTCTTGTTGCTTAATTTTCTCTTCTTGTTGAAGGATATAGAGTGTCAACTCCTCAATTTTTTGCAAAAGTTGTGTTTGTAATTCGCTAACACTTACGCCATTCTCTTGCATCTCTTGAGCAGATTTGATTTCTGGCAAATGCTTGTTTTCTTGAATAAAGGTCTTAACCTCACTCAATGGGCGTAATTGATAATCTTCAGCAAATACAAAATCAGCACCCGTAGTCTCTACTATAATTTCTTGAGCACGAATTGTACCTGCTACATCTAGTTTATATTGAGGAGATGTAACACCTATACCTACATTACCATTATCGTTTAATATTGTCATGCGAGTTATGCCATTAGTTTTAAGTAGCATACTTGTGCTTGACCATGTGTCGTATATACCACTACGACTATTAATTGGTTTATTGAAAGAGAATTTATTCTTATCCGTAACAAATGTCATCGTTTGTGTATCCGTCGCACCAATAGTGACAGTCCCATTATTACCCTTCAAAATCACTTCGCCATTGGTACCTCCACCACGAATTGCACCATTCACATGCAGCATCTCCTGTGGAGTTGTTGTTCCTACTCCTAACTTGCCTAAAATATAATGGTCATGAGTCACTAAATCGCAGCAAGTAGCTTGCTCTACACGAATCTGAAAACCATTATACAAGCCTCCACAATTGCCATAATACCCCCAATACTCTATTTTAACCCTACCTGTAGTAGAATTGGTAACAAGTGTTCCTGATTCTGAGCATGCAAAAAAAGAACGTAAGTGACGAGTTGTATTGTTATTGGCATCTAGTTCGTAAATAATGATCTGATCCAAACCATTTACAAGTTCTAAATCAATATTATATGTAATCTTAGCATGTCCCTGTACACCTAAATCAATAATCCAACACTCTAATTCGTTGGTAACTGGCTGGTAAGCAGCACCCCAACGTGAAATAGTGGGCGAGAAATCATTAACCATTGTACAATCTGGATATTGAGCATAGAGCATAATGGTTGCAATGCAACACATAGTCATCAAAATATATCGTTTCATAATCGTATCTAGTATTATTGGTTAACATGTTGATTACGGCGTTCCTCACGAACACGCATTAATTCGGCATACTGCTCAGCAGTTAGAACCTCTTGCAAAGTGGTTTGGAAGTTTTGATAGATAATCTCTTTCGCTTTGGTAAGCTCTGTTTGATCTGTGTACTGTTGGTTTGCTTGTTGCATTGCAGTAATATAACTATCTGCGATAATTTGAAGTTGCTGTACTTGTTCTGTACTTATGCTGATGTCCCCAGCAATATTATTTACCAGTTGTTGTGACCAAGAATTGCTCTGTGCAAACATCGCTATAGATGCACAACATAATGCACAGAGAAGAAGAATTTTTCTCATAATAGTTGAATTTTTAAATATTGTTTTACATTTAATATGCGCTACACTCAGCAGGACTGAAAAAAACTATTAGTAGCATTTTCATATTTTGCTGAATTGCTTTGCAAAATTAGTACAATTTGGCTAATAAGGCAATAGCTGATGCCATTTGTTAACGTTGCAAAAACATATCATACTGATAACCAAACAAATACAAAATATTTTTTAACGTATATCAAAACTAGGCAGTGACTTATCTTATTGTAAATTCCCCTGCGAAGACGCTATTTCCCCTGTAGATTTGCAAAGTATATGTTCCTAATTGAGGAATAAGAATCTCGGTAGAAGCAATAAACTCACGCTCAGCTACCACCTCGCCTGTTTTCTGGCTAATAATTTCTACATAAATAGGTTCGCGCGTATCCGCCTCTATGAATAATTGACGTCCCTCAATCGTGGCATGAAAGCGACTAGGATCGGGTCGTCCTCCTAATGTTTCACGGTTTGCATCATCTAACGGTGCTATAGAATACAACTCGGTTAAGATAATTTCTTGAACCATTCCGAATACGGAAACATTGCACATACCTAGTACGAACAATGCGACAATAAAAATCCGTTTCATAATATCGCTGACTTAAAATTTTTGCAAAATTACAACAATACTACGAAATGTGCAAGAGAAAGATTAAATTGATAAGTTCTCACGTTGGGATATTTATTTGATTATCAATATGATACAACGTCAAATTGATAAGTTGTGCAAAAAGATATAATTATTCGATAATAGACAAATTTTGCAAGAAATTATTTAATTGGGCAGAAGTTATGCCTATCTTTTTCGTCATACGAGTTTTGCGAACCATAAGTGCATCTTTGGAAATACACATACTATTTGCAAGATCTTCTATAGACATCTGCGGATAAATAAAACTCAATACGCAAAAGACATTCTCCCTTTGGGTTAAATTTAGTTTCTCCAAAGCAATGAGCCAGCTTTGCAAATAAGGATTAACATCTTTTTTAAGTTGATCATAGTTATTCCATTGATGACGTGGCTTTGGGTATTTTCGGCGAATCTTGTATAGACGTTTGTCATAATCATGTTGTGCATTATGGTTGTGAAGTTCGTCTGTTTGCTTCTTTATTTGCGCAGATAAACTAATGATTTGTTCACTAGAAACTTTTAATTGAGCTATAGTAAATCTACGATAAACGACAATACCTATTATAAGTATAATACATAGGACTATACAGCATACTACTAATATCCAACTCCGTAACCATGGGTGAGGATTTAACTTGTAATCTTCAATTATTGTAACTGCTTGCGTGTAAGATTCTTTATGTTTTTCCAGCAAACGATTCATGTCCTCGCGGGAAGAAGCATAATTTGATACTAAAGTAATATCTCCTTCTTGTTCTGCACTCTGCATCAAACAATAATAGGCGTTAGAAATGTAATTTGGATTGTTGGAATTTTTTATAATCAGTTGAGAATAAGGTAAGGCTTTCGTTAAATCTTTGATTTCAAGATATACTTGCATAATTTTCAAATAACTGAAGCATTTTGCTTCTTCACCCTGCCAATAATCTAATCCTTTATGAAAATATACTAATGCTGAATCATATTGCTGCTGCTCATAGAAATAGAGTCCCTTTGTTTCGTACAAGCGAGCTATATACGAACTATCAAATTGATAGGAGTAAGCCATTTGTAAAATACTATCCGCTAGTGTAATCTTATGGAGGGATGTCAAATGATAACTGACATTCAATAGACTTTGTGCATAGTACCAATCGTTTCCACTTTCTTGAACATCTTCTCCCGCACGCTCGTAGAAAACCAATGCCAAACTATCGCTATTGTTGCGGGCACAAATATACCCCATACACGAATTGACGCGTCCACGATAGATGGGGTCATCTATCTGCAAGCGATCGGCTTTGATATAGCACTCCGCGGCTTCGGCTATTTGCTGATACGAATCTTCTAAATTGCGACCCATATAATAATACGCCTTACCAAGAGTGTTGCGCATGAACAATCTGCCAAACGGATTATCCAATTGGCGAATAGTCTGCCCTAACGCAGCCGTATCATCATAAATCACATGATGAGTCTGGTCGATGCTATCTGCCATAGCTATCACAGCCCTAGACTCCTGCCAGGAACGACAAGAGGTGAAACAACACGCAAAAAGCAATAAAAACAATATGACAACATGAAGCCGATTCATTACGCC
>JAZNMT010000025.1:0-22432 GCA_045579895.1 Paludibacteraceae bacterium | reverse complement strand
AGTCTTAGCAGCGTCATAGTTCTCACCAATAGATTGTGCATTAGCCATGATGTATTTTGGGAAGAGTGTATCATCGTACTCAAACTCCATCAAGTATGAACGCTCCAATTGTTTAGCCAATGGAAGTGCACCAGGAGTAACTGTCCAACCTTCTTTTGCTAAACGTTTAGCCTCTTTCTTAGTTGTTTTGTCCACTTTAGCACCAAGTTCTTTTTTAGCTAACTTAGCAGTTGCTTGACGCTCTTTCATAATCTCCTTTGCATTTTGTGCAAAACTAGCGGTGCATGCCATCAGCATAGCCATCGCAATAAATAATACTTTTTTCATACAATTGTAGATTTAATTGTTGTATATTAATGTTTTTATTTTACCAATCTTCTTCATCATCTTCATCATCTCCGTAGTCCCCAAACTCATGATCCGACATAGATTTGGTTTCTGGTATTTCATTTTTGCTTTCCCAATCGCTACTCATAGCTGCCGTTTCCTCAGCTAGCTCTTCTGGCGTTTTGGTTTCATAGCGCGTTACCAAAACGGTGTACATTGGGTCTGTTTCCACAATCTCTTTCAGATAGCAGCACTTATTCATCTTTCGTACTTCTTTTTCTGAGAATATCCCTAACACAGAAGGATCAATAGCCCCATTCTTAGCAGCTTTCCACTGGCGCGATGTTATCTTATTAATTTTGGTAATGGCTTTCATTTCCTTCATACCCTTTGCAATGACCATTGGTCCTCCCTTGATATATGGTGCAAAAGCGATAGCACCTAATCCCATATCAGTGAGTGCCAATGTAGCATTCGCTGTGGCCAATGAGGCATTAGTGGAAGACAAGACTATATTTACTCCCGCTAACACCGAGTTGGCAATCTGCCAGTTAGACTGATTGCGAGTAATCACATTGCCCAACGTATCTTGCATATAGGCAAGGATATAGAACTTCCCCTCATGTTGGAGCGTATCTTGAACATATTCGTAGCAACCAAACTCTTGTTCATAACGTACAATCTCGTTCCAGATATTTGTTACCGTAATTAGGTAGTTATCAAATGTTTCGTTTCCAGAGCGCGTACCATCCCAATTCCATACATAGGCAGGTTTCTCTTTTCTTTTTTTCTCCTTAGCGGCTTTCTTCTCTGCTCGTTCTTGGGCTTTTTTTGCTTTTAATGCAGCTTTATCATCCTGTGCCATAGTAGGCATAGCCACTAATACGGCCAAAACAACTGCTAGAATCTGAAAAAACTTGTTCATGGTTTTACTCAATTTTAAAATTATAAATTATACTTTATTTGATAAATACATTTATCTCTTCGTTAGCCGTTGATACGTAGTGTCCCTCTTTCTCCCCATCGAAGATGATATAGTTAAATCCATCGGGCAGCGTGACATCATATGTACGATCAGCATTTACCGTACCAATACGCTGCTTTTCGTCATCTTTTTTCGGTTTTGCTACTTTAACAGCGTAGATACCTATAGAGTTATATGGTATATATTCCATTTTCTGCGTCACAGTACCATATGCGCTATTGCGTTTAACTTGCTCAGCACGTTTAACTGCCTTTTTTGCTAGCGGGTGTTTAGCACGCTGAACGGTATCATTATGGTACATCTGCTGAAATTGATCGCTAGGATATGTCTTGCGCAATTTATTCGATATACGGCAAGCCATCTTCAACCAATAATAGGTGGTATCGGCATCAGATCCATGACTATAAGCCAAATTTTTGATATTTTGCAGCGAGATTTCGTGGTCATATACCATACCTCCTATTTGTACCATCTCATTTTGTTCAGTTCGCAACACCGATATCATATATTCAGGGCAGTCCTTGTGTCCCATGGCCTGTTTATAAGCTAATTCTGCTTGTACAAAATAATCTGAAGTAGTCTTATTCATTCGATTATTGTACATCTCTCTAGCCTGATTGAGGTGGTCTTCATAGGATGCATTTTTGATGACAACAATCGTATCAGCTTGTGGTACATGAATCTTGAGATCATATGTCATCTTCGGTTTCAGCGATGTGATGGTGCCATTGGATGCCTCCTTGAAGTTCACAGGTAGTGTTCCAATTGCTTCAACGGCAATCTCTACCTTTTTCGCACCCGGATTCATATATAGATAGTGCGAATTACCTATCTTTTTGATTTCCACTCCAGCCAAGATGAATCCACCCTTGAAGGTAACCTTCTTGTCTGTAGGTATATCCACAATGACCACTGCCGCAGGTTCCTTCTCACCCTCATCGTTTTCCACCAATTTTTGGTTTGTTTGTGCATACAATGTAGTGGACTCAGCAAAACTGATGATAGATAACTGCTCATCTTGCGCCCAAAGGCCAGATGTCAATAATACGAACAAGAAACTAAGAAGTATTTTTTTCATTATGGTTGATATTATGTTAACACCAAAGATTAAATATCAAAGTCAGCTAGACTAAAGATTTCATCCTCAGGGATTCTTCCACCATTGATGGCATCAGGTTGCCATGTACGGACATGGATTTGAGGTGCGTTTTCATCGGTAAAATCCCACAACAAGAATAGATAACCATCATCATGATATCTATCGGATGAATATCCCTGGTGCAATGTCACCCCATAGATATTATTGTTATTAGGGTGACGCATTACTTTGATTTCATCAAATGTTACTCGAATGTAGCTATTAGCAGCAAACACTCGCTTAAGGTTAGTGATATACTCTTGTTTTGTTTGCTTCTTGTAGGTAATTTTATCAGGTAATGGAATACCATCTGGTGCTTTTTGCTTAATGACTTTACCAGTGATAATCAACGCATCATCACTAAAGATCTGCTCCAAGAATTTGATATCCTTGGTGTTATACGATGTTCTAAATTGCTCTACATAGTCCAAGATCAACTGACGACGACGAGTATCTGTGAGTTCGGTATTTCCTTTCATCACCTTCAAATATAAGTTTTGTGCAATGGTTAAATAGAAACTCTCCACATTACCATTCCAATCGAAACTAATCACCGCTTCCTGATATTCGCTTTCATTAAAAGCATAATCACCACGTGGTGTCATCTCCAAAGGTATATTCCGAATCTGGTACCCAGAACCCGTAGTCAAGCAACGCTCAACTACCACTTCGTCCAAGCACATAAATGGAGAATTTTCCCACAATAGAGATAAGGAAGTTTGTACATCAGTGTTAATGTTTAATGAACTAAAATTGATGCTTCTACCCGCTGCTTGCGCATTATTGACTTCGGTAAGAAGAGCGGACATAGTACGCTCCATCTTGTTTTTAAGGCTCATATTGTCTATTCCATCAGAAATAGACACTTGTACCCCTCCAAACAACGCAACAGGGGAAAATAGAATAATAAATAATAAAAATCTTTTCATAATTATGTAGTTAATTTTTTATTCTAAACCAAATAGCGCCACATCCCTTGTAATTAGTGATGTCATCCATCTCACCTGTTTGTAAATTGATATAGATGGCTCCCTCCTTGCGCAAATAAGCAGGGATGTTCATACTTCTATCATACACAAATATATAGCAATTGATATCCGCCGGCATATCCGAATACTTGCCATATCTAGAAATCATATATTGCGACTCTAACTTCTTGATGAATGGTTGTATTCCTTGTGCATTAGTTACCTCCATCATCTCCTGCTCCAATGGTGTTGGGATAAATATAGCTTCATCAGCTAAATCATCCATTACCCCATCATCACCATATTCATTCACAATAGGTTGATATGGTTCTGGATCGGAGTACGTAGGTTCAGGATTCACTGCTTCTGGTTGTTGCTCTGGTTGTGGAGCAGGCTGAGGCATAGGTTGGGGATCAGGTTGTGTAGTTGGCTGAGGCATAGGTTGCGGAGTTGGTTGTGGAGCTGGTGTAGGCGCTACTGTAGGAGCCGGTGTTACCCCAAATAGCGTTTCTAAGTCAGTAAATGAAATATACGCCAACACGCGGCACATTGAGCCACGACGAGCATCCAGATGCTTAATTTTATTCTCAACTATCGCTAGATTCTCATCCGTTACATCAATGTAATTCTTCTTCATCCAAGATTTAATGTAAGGCATCAAAATTTGCTCAGCAACATCTATGGCGTCTTGCCAACCATGCATAGTACCTTCACCATACAAATATTTATCTACTTGTTGCTTGATTTCATTCATCTGTTCTGCTGGGCTTTGCGCATACAAAACACTCGTCAGTAGACACATAGATAATGCTATGATTATTTTTCGTCCCATTCTCTCTTCTTTTTTGGTTTGTCCTTATATTCCTCATACAGATTCGCTACATTATGCGTAGGTATAAATGCATTTACAGAGGCATTGAAGATGGCCGTAGGGTTCTCCAAGAAATCCTTAGGCACATATACCAACAAGACATGATTATAATTCAGCGTCTTATTCTCAGCAATGACAAACACCTTAAGCATATCCTCTGACTCTGCCTCAATAGCCACATAGGATTTCAAGTTAGCAGCCTGACAATAGTCAATCCATCTATGGAGTGAAGTAGTAAAATGCTTTTTCTCAAATCCGTATAGGTTTTGTGATACTTGTATCACATAATCTCTTGTTTCTTTTTTTTGGAAAAGGTTGCTGATTGTATAATCCATGTATGTAGTATCCAGCACATAGCGCATGATACCATCCTTATCTCGTTGGACATAGCGATTTGTGGTCAACGCTTTGATTGTAGCATACTGTTCTCCCCCATTCACTCGGTAGATACTAGGCGCTACACTATCCAAATCATGGATTTCTTCCACAACAGCCTTGCAAGTATCCGCTGAGCCTATCAAACTGTCCAATTTAGGTTCTATATCCTTTTTAGACAATCCTAGTAGCAATTCGTATTGTACAGGAAAGGCCACACGCAACAACGTTTGATTACCTTTTTTCCAAATCACCTCGTAGGCTTTATCTCCATATCGAAGAACAGAAGCCTCGCAGGTCGAATCAATCTTTTCGATGTCAAGGATATCCCCCGCAAGGACGATAAACTTGTCATCTCTCATTTTTTGTTGCAAACTGAGTTTGGTTTGATCCCATTGCTGCAACTCATTGATATAGCGATTAAGGAAGGCACATACCTCTGGATAGAAATCGCTATAACAAGGCAATTCTATGGCCTTCAATGGGATTGAAAGCCATAGAATTAGTAATATTAATACAGTGCGTATACGCATTATCTACCAATAATAATACTACCTTTCACATTATTGTACTTATCGTACCATCGTCCTTGTACTAATTTACCTTCGTAGTATTCACCGATAATATAATCTCCAACTTGAGCAACACGTTTTTGTGGGTCACGTGCATCAATCAATGTTTCTACCTTGTAAGTATATGTACCAGTACCATGTGCTTTACCATTCTTCCATGCGCCAGTCCACGCATAGTTTTTTGGTTTTGGTGTAGGTGCTTTAGTTTCTGCTTTTTTTGTAGTGGTAGTAGCCTTCTTATCCGCTTTCTGTTCTACTTTTTCAGTTTTTTCTTGTTCAGGCTGTTCTTTAATTAATCCGAAGTAAGCACCAGCCCCGCCACCACCTAGTACTACTAAAGCAGCAAGAGCGATGATTAGTGGCTTGGGATTAAATGTTGTAGGAGGAGGGCACTCGCGCAAATCTGAGCCACACTCTTTACATACTAACTCACTACGCATAGAGATTTGTTGTATCTCTTTTGATTTTGCCATTGAGCAATCTTCGTTTAAGCAAATACCATACTTAAATCGATCTCGTGCGTTTTTACTAGCCATATCTCTTTTTAAATTTATTGTTATACCATTTATTACGTGATTATTACATTTGTGGAGGCATCATACCACCGCCCATAGGAGGCATAGGTGGAGGAGTCATTCCGCCAGGGATTGGAGGCATTTGAGGCGGTGTCTGCGGAGCAAAGAGTGTTTGCAATTCAGCTACTTGTCCAGCAGGTGTCCAAGCGGGCATACCATTCATCCATACCATTGTCTGCTGATTCAGTTGTCCCGTCTGTACCATTTGTTTGCAAGTAGCATAGTCAAATGGTCCATACTGTTGTCCTCCCACAATCATCATCAGTTGTATTTGTGGATTTGCTGGTGGTGGAGGAGGTACGGAACCAGGCATAGGTGGAGGTGTCATACCAGGCATAGGTGGAGGCATACCAGGACCCGCAGTAGGCATACCAGGCATAGTCGTTGCACCTGTAGGTTGCCCAGTAGGATTAATTTGAGCTGCGATTTCTGCAGCATTCTCTACAACAAACAACGATGGAAGTTGTGTACCATCGCCTTCAGTATGAAGGAGGATAGCATTACTAGCATCCGTATTGACATTGCCAGTATTTAGGAAGGACTCATAGCGATCCTTATATGGTTCCATCCATGAGATAGCACGAATTGGGAAGCAGTATGCCACAGTAGTTAGAGACAACTCATCTTTACGCAGACTCTTCTTGTTGATAACCAAAGTGGTTTGTTGATTGCCTTGCGCAAATGAGTTACGGAATGCTTTCTCCAACTTATCTGCAAAATGTTTGAGTTGCTCGTTCTCATCAGGAGAAGGAATAGCCACCAAAATAACCTTCTTGTTAATTGACGCTGGGTTAGTAGGGCTGAGGTTTCCTTCGTTGTTACGTACGTGCAACTGCATTTGGTCGTTGTTCAGTTTGAGGTATACACCACTCTGCTTTACAATATCCAACGCGAATTTTTGAATTTCCTCATCGGTTGTCAACTTTTGTTTCAATTGAGTCAGGATATTCAATCCAAGTACTTTCTTGTTTTGCTCAATCTTCTCATCATGCTTGATTTTAATTACTTCAGCGAGTTTCAAATCAAACGCATCGGTAATTTCTTCTATCGTAATTTCCTCTGCCAATTGACCGAAGTTAACAAATTCTGACTCAGGCAGGATAGTTTCACGAATTTGTCGTGCGATATTTGGCATATCCACTTTATCGACTTTGAGTTCGATTTCAAATTCAGACATAGTTTCCTCTTCGCTTACTTCGATGACTGCGCCCTTCATATCTTCTAGACCTTTATTCACCTTGCGTTGTGCAGCAACAAGGCGCTCTGTCTCGTCAATAGCCTCAGTAATTTTCTGGCCAAATAGTGAAATATCAGCATCTAGTTTTCCGAGTTCGATAAAGAGTTTAGCACAGAGTTTCTTAGCAAAAGCAAATGCTTCCAAACGGGTCTTGCAGGTGTAGTAGTCAGTAAGAATCTCTTGGTGTTCTGCGAATGAGTCTTTATCACCGCCAAAGACTTTCTTCGACAAGAATCCCTTACTCACCCACGCATTTACATTGGTTTGACGCTCTTGTGATAGATTATCTAAATCCGTTTGCAATTGCACCAGTTTCGCATCTACCTCCTTGCGGATTTTACTGATCTGCTCAAGGAGTAACGAACTAATCTTGATCAACTCAACTATTGCAATGTCACCTGTTTTCCACTTCTCATAGAGTTCATGTTCAATCACGCGACGTACCTCTTTTGCCATCTCAGGTATAGCTTGCTCTTTATCTTTGAAGAAGTCATCCACACCTTTTTTGCGGAATTGCTTTGCGTAGAAATCAGCCATGATATTATCCAACTCGTTGAGTGGATTATCCGACATCTTTGCCTCACCCGCATAGTCGATAGCCTTATCGTGCCAATAGTCATAAAAAGCAGGATAATCTCTATCAGAAGGCAAAATTTTGCTCTCCAATGTCAAGTGTTTCTCATCCAACATCCATTTTGAAATGTTTGTATCGTTGAAATACTCTTGACGATAATCTTTATTAGGTTCCTCGTTGATATATCCATGATTGTCACTCCAATTGTTATATTTGAATTGGAAGAGTACTTTCTCACCAATGGTATATGTAATATGCTTGAGGACACGCAATTCTGGGTAAATTACACGTTTGATACCAAAAGAGTTGACCTTCTTAGTACGAGCCACAGGAATTTGTCCATTAGCACCAGCATTTTTCGTTTCATCATACTCCAGTGCAAAATCATCCATATTCTCGAATGTATAAGCACGAATAATATCATGATTGACACTATCGTTAGAGTTGATAAGGAACACGCGCGCATATACGTAGTCGCTCACGATTTTCGGCAGTTCTGTAAGCGAGTTGATTGTTAATCCATTTTCATTGACATTGCTATATAGAGTTAAACCATCAGCCACACCTTTTTTGCGGTCGGTAAAAAGTTTTGCCTCTCTGCCAGCTCCAGTAACATCATGCGGAATAAAGCGGCCTGCTTGCAAACCATTCAACTCATTCAGAGCCGCATAACCATTTTGGTAGTAACGACCTTGATCCATATTGGCATGTGGCAGGTTCATTTCAGGAATCATGGCATATACAGCAATATTAGCATCAGGGAACGTCTTGCGTGCTTGCACAATAGCATCCACAATAGAACCCGATCCTGTACCACCACAAAGACCTGCGAAAATATGTATATTCAGTTCATTAGCATTTTGAGAGATATTCACACACTTAGCATACGCATTTTTTAAAGCATTGACATACGCTACAGCGTTAGCCGCAAACAAGATACGCCCAGCACGACGTTTTTGTCCAGCAGCTTGTCCAAGACTACCAATAGCAGTTTTGACAGCACCTACATTATTGATAATACCCTTAATGGCAGGATAGTTATCAATATGATTCAATATATGCTCAATATCCACATCTTTAATATTGAGAAACTCGTTCTCTTCGAACGAGGCATCCAACCCCATTACACGAAAATCAGGGCGACCAATACCCATCATCTCACGCGTAGAGTCCACATACAACAACGCTACAGGTTGTTTGTCGCGATCCTTTGCATCGGGAAACTCCTCAAACATACGCATCTTAAAGGCTTTCAGGATCTTACCACCTGTACCTCCTAAACCAACCAAAATGTGGTTCTCATTACAGTAACTATTTGCCATAATCGTGTATTATATATAAGATTAATATTTGCTATTTTATTAATATCTACGATGTGATCCACGTGAAGTACGTGTATGCTCTCTTCTCACATAGGCTTCCCCTCCTCGTGCAGACCTACGAACCGCTCCACGCGCATACGCTCCCTCCATAGTAACAGTGGTAAGGGCAATACCTAATAAGAGCAAAACAAACGCAATCGTGCCATCTATCCAAAGAAATTGCTTAACAGCTTCTTTCTCACGTTGCAGCTGTAGCGCCGTATAATCAGAGCCGAGCACTTCATCCAAAAGGCTATGCAACTCTGGCAAATATGTACTCATCGCATCACTAGCATATTGCATGGTACGATATTCAGCAGTTTGCTCAAAATTATCTAATAAGTTTTTCGTTTTAACCAGCCCCGCAAAAACGATATTAGAAATTAGCAATAGTGCAGCAAAGAGCGCGACTATTAAATAACTCATAGTAGATAATCGCGAATTGCTTTTAATACCCTGAGGAACAATGATTAGCAATAACGCCATTACAATTGTTATCAATACCGCGATCGCGATACACCCAAAAGAGAATGAAGCCAGTTTAAACATAATACAACGCGTTGTTTATAGTATAATCAAAAATTGCGTGCAAAGTTACACTTTTTTTATGAATAAAACAAATAAATATATAAAAAAAACAAAAATTATCTAAAAACTTGCATATTTGCTATCTTTTTTGTACCTTTGCCGCGTATTTGAATAATAGGCAAATTTTAGTTAGATTAATACAATGAAAAAGATTTTATTTCTCGCATTAATTATGCTAAGTGCAATGGAATTGCACGCACAACTTCCTAATGTACGTTTGCAAGACGTAGATGGTGATAGCGTTCAAACAGGGGAAATCAGTAATGATGGCAAGCCCGTGATTATTTCGTTTTGGGCTACGTGGTGCAAGCCATGTATCCGTGAATTGAAAGCTATTCATGAAGTTTATCCAGATTGGCAAGATGAGACAGGCGTTAGAATGATTATCGTGAGTATCGATCAAGCGCAAGACGCCAATCGCGTTAAGCCATTAGTAGATGGTTTTGGTTGGGAGTACGAAGTACTTTTAGACCCTAATGGCGACTTCAAGCGTGCTATGAATGTACAAAATGTGCCTCACGTATTCGTATTAGACGGCAACGGCAAGATTGTCTATAACCACGCGGGTTATACCGATGGCGGAGAGCAAGATATCTACGACGCATTGCAATAATTGCAGTAAGTCATTGCAATAATAGCAGCAAATATAATGTGACCGTCGGCTCACCGTCGGGTGACTGTCGGGATTAACAAGGAAAAAACGAGTAGATGAAACTAAAAAGTTATATTATTTTATTGGTTAGTTTGCCTACCCTGCTATGGGCGAGCAATGATACCGTCTATGTAGTGGGCGGTATTCAGCATGAAGGTTTGATACCTACTATTGATGTAGGTCGTCCTTTACCCGATTGGGCCAAAATGCACTATTTGAGTAACTCGTATTTGGACTTAGGTGTGCGTTGGGATCATGCCAAAGAAAACAAAGTAGGTTTTCGCGGGCTGGAGCTTATCACCCGTAGCGAACTCACTAAGTGGCCTATGCTAGGTTATGACGCTGACTTCGGAGGCTATGGTTTAAGCCATTTGCATGTGGCAGCCACCTTTGACTGGGGTAAAATCACTGTAGGTGACATATATGGTCAGTTTGGAAGCGGTATGGTGCTTCGTTTGTACGAAGACCGCGCTTTAGGTGTAGATAACGCACTTCGCGGAGGAAAAATAGAATTAACTCCATACAAAGGATTGTATATCACCGCTTTAGGAGGTAAGCAACGTCGCTATTGGAATTGCTATACAGATGGAGCATGGGGTTGGAACTATAAGCAAGATGCTGTTTTAGGTGCTAATTTGGAAATGGGACTACAAGAATGGATTGCCCCCTTGCAAGAAGCAGGCGCCAACTTAACCATTGGCGGAAGCTATGTTAGCAAATATCAAGCAAAAGATACCATCCTATACATTGATCCTCAATCCTCGCAAGCATACATGTATAATTTGCCTGCATGGGTGGGCGCAGGTAGCGTTCGTACGCAACTGCAAATGAAAGGATGGAATGCGATGGTAGAATACGCCTATAAGGCAAATGATCCTACTGTTCTAAACAACTACAATTACGACCATGGTGAGGCATTGCTGATGTCACTAAGTTACTCCAAGAAGGGCATGGCTATCATGGCACAAGCGAAGCGATCCAACAATATGTCGTTCCGTTCTGATCGCCAAGCTGACCTAATGAAAGGTACTATTAACCATATGCCTCCATTTGCTACACAACACACCTATATGTTGGCAGCCTTATACCCCTATGGTACCCAAGTGACCGCTAACGAATGGGCATTTCAGGGTGAGATTCGCTACACATGGAAACGCGGCACCGCCATGGGCGGTCGCTATGGTACTACCCTGAAACTGAATGCCTCGCATATCCGCGGTACAGGTGAGAAGTGGTTTGATATGACGGAAGAGCCCTATTATACCGATGTAAATATAGAACTGAATAAGAAAATCGACAAACAGTGGTATATCGGTGCTATGGCTATGTACCAAACATATAACAAACGCGTAGTAGAAGGTCACGGTGATTTGATTCGTTCTGGCATAGGTGTCATAGAAGCTAAATATGCAACTACAAAGAATGTACAAATGCGTGCAGAATTACAATATCTATACACCAAACAAGATGAAGGCCAATGGATAGCAGCATTGTATGAGCTGAGTTTGTGGCGCCAATTGGTACTCTCTGGTCAATGGATGTACAATATCGGATATGCCCATGAGGCAACCAACGAACATTATTATACCGTAGCAGCCACATATACTCATGGCGCCCACCGCGTCATGGCAGGATATACCAAAACTCGCGAAGGTTTCAACTGTTCGGGAGGTGTATGTCGCTATGTACCAGCACAAGAAGGTGTATCACTGACCTATAACTTCACGTGGTAAAGCAGATTATGAATAAAGGATTTTGAATTAGGAATTATGAATTTGAAATTAAAAAATATATTTATAGGATTTACCCTATGTCTCTTAGCGGCATGCGAAGTGATTTCAGAAGGTGATCGCCTTATCCCTGTGGATATAGACAACTCTAATCGCACCACTTTGCTAGTGGAGTTCTCAGGTCTCAAATGTAACAACTGCCCCAAAGCCGCAGAAGAGGCACACAACCTATTGTCGCTCTATGGTGATAAGTTGGTAGTAGTGGAAATGCACCCAAAGAGTAATACCCTGACTGAAGCTAAGCCAGAATGGGATTACACATGCCCAGAGGCTGATGAATACTACACTTTCTTTGGAGGTACCAATACTACCCCACTGCCTATTGGTGTGATGAATATGACTAAGACCAACGATGACTATTTTGTAAAGTATCAACTTTGGGGAGCTACATACACCACATATGCCAAGATAATGTCTCCAATTGCTCTATCACACACCATTGAGAAGAATGCAAATGAGATACACCTTGAAGCAACCATTAGTAACTTATCAGCAGAGCCCATGGATATTCAATATATTGCATGGCTAACTGAAGATGCCATTATTGGTCCACAAATGATGCCTGATGGGGTGATTAATATGGAATATGCTCACAACCATATGTTGCGTGCATCCATTACAGATACGTGGGGTACCGCATTGCAATTAGGAGCAGAAGAAGTTAAGACACTACCTATATCCTACACGTTGCCTAGCCATGTTAATCCCGACAACTGCAATATTGTGGGTATTGTCATGAAAGATAACGTGGCAATACAAGTTCATGAATATAAACTATCAAAATAAAATAATATGAAACGAATTTTTACAACAATTTTGATCGCTAACCTTCTGCTAACCGCTCACGCTGGTCTTACCTTGACTGTGAATAGCGAAAATGCAGATGGCGATGAAGTAATTACCTACATCACAAAAGACACCACTATCGTAATTACCGACTTTGAAGAAGATGTATTCTCTGGAACTGTGGTTATGGGTGTCAATGGTTATCTCTATTCCTCAGACACCACAAAGATTCAAGTAACTATTGAACGTTCTCAAAAAGGACTAAAAGATGAGTTTTGCTCAGGTGCCTGCACTCCTGGTAATGGAGAAGTAAAGCAAGAACTGACTGTGGAAGCAGCAACAGAGAACAATACATGGTTTACCCATTACTATCCACAAGCCGTAGGTGAAGAGAGTATCGCGTACACTTTTGATGACGGAATCAATCCTGTGATTACCCTTACTGTAGAATATAACTACGGCACTACCGCAGTGGAAGATGTAGTAGTAACTCCAACAAATAACGCTATATACAACCTACTTGGTCAGCGCATGCCAAGCAATGACCTGAGCGAGTTGCCATCAGGTATATACATTATCAATGGAAAAAAATATATCAAACAATAAAATATTATGTGTATGAAAAAGATTTTCACATTTCTTCTGTTGTTCACAGCAGTATCAATGACCGCACAAGATGTGCCAGCCTCATTTCCTCGTAAGTTTGTGATAGAACACTTCACCGGCGATCAGTGTGGCTATTGCCCAGGTGGTATGTATGCGATTACCGACTACGTTAAAAATCAAAATCCATCCGCTATATGGATTAGTCACCACTATGGTTACAACAATGATGAATACACAATTAGTGAAAGTAGCAAGATTGGTAAGTTGGTAGGCGTACAAGGTGCCCCCAACATGGCCCTCAACCGTACCAAACAAACAGGCACTAGCATCGCCATGCACCCAGGTTATTTGCCAGAGATTACCATCAAAGATGATACCGTAGCAGAAGCATCCGTAATCATTAATCATACATTTGATGCAGAGACTCGCCAATTGGAAGTAACCGTAAGTGGTCAAGTAGCCAATCCCGAAGTGACAACCTATTTGTTGACCGTGTTGCTTAAAGAAAACCGTTTGGTAGGCAAACAAGCAGACTATGATTATTCATGGAAGGGCGCTACTTGGAAAGAATATATGCACGCTCGCGTGATTCGCGATGTACTTTCAGCAGATGCCTTTGGTGATACCGTTGTAGTAGAGAATCAAGCCTATAGCCACACTGTAACCTATACGGTTAATGAGGAATGGGTACCAGAGAACTGCTGCGTAGTAGCATATCTTACTCCACTAGATAAAAAGCCAATTATCAACGCCGAACAAGCTCCTCTCGTAGCAGGCACCATGGGCGGTGAGCAATATTATCCATATGGTATTACAGAAGGTAGAGGACCAAATGCCACTGTTACCTTTGATAGTGTACAAGTAAGCAAAGTAGCAGATAATGTATTGCAATTGCTTATGATTTCCAACAAATCTATTCGTACAACATATGGTGTGGCTAAAGCTGTAGGTATCGTATATCTGAATACCGAAGCTGATAGTTTGGAAATGGGTACCTACCCTATTCAATCAGATGAAGCCTTGGGAACAATCACAGCAGGCTACCGCATCGATGAAGAATGTAGTTTTGGTGGTTCTATTTTAGCATATGCCATGTCCAATGAGCTAAGTCAAGGAAATATCAGCGTAGCTCACATGTGGCGCATGAATGAAGGCGAATTGGTTGTAGAAGAAAATGGTAATTTCACATTTGTATTCAAGACATATAGCGGAACAACCGTTACCACCGCATACACAGTAAGTGATGTAGCAGTAGATAATGTGATTGCTCCAGAGAATAAAGCTAGAAAGATTATGCAAAATGGTCGTCTGCTGATTCTAAAAGATGGTATTGAATACGATATTCTAGGTAATACCATTAACAAATAATCGCATCGTAATTACTATTAACAATAAAAGGAGTTCGGTGAATGCCGAACTCCTTTCTTTTTATAGTTCCTCTTTATATTTCCTCTTTATAGTTCCTATTTATAGTTCCTAATTATAGTTTCTATTTGTTGAAATATCCACAGGAAGAAAACGCTTCCCCTTGCGCAAAGGTAGCGCAAGGGTAGCGCTTTTACTTACTTCATACGAGCACCTGTGGCATTGTATATAACACCGTTGTGCTTGATAAACAAGTGACCATTTTGTATATGCTTTTCAGCCGAAGTAGCAGGTTTGTAATCCTCTACATCCTCAACAGCAGTTTGTGAAGCATCATAGTGCAACTTTACTGGCAAGTCATATGAATTGACAGCATCTACATCTAGTTTGATTTTGCCGTTTACATTCTGTACAGTAACAGTACCATCAACAAGGAAGAAACCTCGTCCTTCTACATACCAAAGTTCTCCACCAATCTCCTCTATTTCCGCATAATATGATTGCAAAGGATATCCGTCCGTACTCAATCCACGACTAGCAACCACAGTATTCAAGGTTAGAGGGGTCGTCATATTCTTAATAGGATATACTCCTTCAGGAACGATAATCTCGGCATCTTTTTCCTCAATGAAGAAGCATAGTGACATTTCACTAGTGAAGTCAGCTGCCAATATTGAGAAGAAGAGCATATTATCCGTTTCTACATAATCATCAATAAAGACCTCAGATTCAGGAGAGTATGTACATTCAGCCCCTGATTCTGTAGCATCGTATGGCAAACGAGGACGCTCATAAGGCACAGTGAATGTCAATTGATACAATTTTGCGTCATCGCAGATAAATGAAGCCTGTGCGTGCATGATATTATTTTCATCAATCGTTACAGTCATCTCACCTTTCTGCATATAGTGAGGCACATATTCTTTTGTTTCTGGATTGTATGTAGCCACATATGTTTCAAATGGTTCGAATTGGTTTTCAATAAACTCTCCATCACAAATGAATGTACCTTCTACCGTACCCGTATAATTACGATTTACTTGTACTTTACTCATAACCATACCATCATCAGTTACACCCTCCAAAATAAAAATACCTTGAGGCAACGCGTTGGTAAAGAAAGTGTAATCCTCGGTAAAGGAATATGACAATGTTTCCGTAGGCTTTGGAATAGTATAGTACATAGAAAGATTATATACAGTAGAGTCGAATCCAACGATAGTAGCAGTCAAGAATGTGCTATCATTCTTTTGTTTGATAGTACCATCCACGCGAACCAAATCCACAGCGACATCCCCTTCAGGTGTATGCTTTACGAAATAGGTAGTAACCTCAGTTTCATCAATGAAGAGATCATCTTTAGTGAAAACCTCTTGTATCAATATGCGATCAATATTGAGCATATCGAAAGAAACAGAATAGTCCCCATTGTAGTTAGCAATCAACAGTTCAATCAGGCCTAGTTCATCGATATCAAACATCGCCTTGGAGTTCATTGGGAAATCAATATTAACTGTATCCATCTCATCAGGCAAGACATTGGTAAGATAAATATCATAGAACTTATGGTCTTCTCCCAGCACCTTTGCCGTAACCACATATCCTTTGTCCTTGCTACCCACCACAGTCATAGTAGTAGCAAGTGCTCCCACAATCTTTTCCGTTTCCAAATCGGTAACATATACCATCGCATTTCCAGAAGTGGAAGTACCCACATAGGTAGCAGAGTCGCGTACCATCACATCGTTGTAACCCGCATAAATTTCGTACTTATCATTGTGCGCATCCACTACAACCGCATCCATTGTAGCACTTAAAATTAGGTTATTACAGAAGATGTTTATAGTATCCGTAGGAATGATAGGTGCTTCCATAGCAATGTTAAAGAAAGTAGTATCATTCTCACTCTCCGCAAGGATTTCCATCATTGCTACGTATGCCATACCGCCTGTTTTCAGTTCGGAAGTCACTACCATACCTTCTAGTTCCATTACCTCGTACGAAGTACCACGGTGCACCAGCTTGGAGTTTTCTGTATCTAACAAATTTTGTGAATAATAGCCAATAACACCTAGGTCAGAGAAGAAGGTTAAATCTACATCCATCGTATCATTTTTACCAGCAATACTGAAACGATCCTCCTCAGGTGTAACCACACAATCTAGTATAGCAACATCATATCGTTGGCTAGCCGTAACTACTTTGTGCTCAGCATGAATCTTAAACGCTCCATTCACTTCTCCTCCAACACCAAAGGTGGTAACCATGACAGCATCCAAAATATACAAATATGTATTATTGCTGAGTTGCTCCTTCTTGATTGTCAAATCGCAGGTTTGAGGATAACTAGAGTTGTTAGGTGCAGCAGGAATAACACACCAGCAATAAAGAAGATCAAAATCATCCACCGTATAAGTCCCTTCTGGACTTTCAGGTGAACCACCATAGAAGTCAAAATTGAATTGATAGATTTCGTTTTTCAAGGTAATGAGCCAATCACCTCCCACCACAATAGTATCAAAATTTCTGCTAATTACAGTATCCGTTGGGATGTAATATGGGTCCTCATAAAAACTCTTAAACACCAATTCTACAGTGTCTAGTTCGTTTTTCTGTTCAGTCACTGCCCGATTATCTTGCTGTTGAGCAATCTTATTAGCAGCTAAGTTCATGTTTAGTGCTTCGCGTTGCAAGAGCATCTTTTTAGCCTGCCCTTTTGTCAGCGAAGCATTTGCTTCTTGCGGATTAGCAAATCCCGCCATTGCCATACAGGCAAGCAAAGCAAAAGTAAAAAATCTTTTCATTGAATTGTAATTTAATTAGTTAATGTATTATTGTTTCTATAGCATGCTACCTTGTGCATTATACTCTACTCCATCCTTACGAATGATTAGTTGCCCATTCTTAATGTACTTAAATCCCTTATTTTGTGGTATATGAATATTCTTCACATCCGTTATTGTCGCATCGTAAATAATATGTACTGGCACATCATATGAGTTAAGTGCATTGACTTCGAGATAGAGTTTTCCATCTTTTTTAGCTACAGTCACCGTACCCTTTACCCACATATATACCTCTATCAAACTACCTCTCTCATCTATCGTTGCATAGAATGGTGTGGATAATTGGTTTTGTTCGTTTGGTCCCATACTGCCTAACACAGTCCCTGGTCGATAAGATTTATTAATATGATATACTCCCTCAGGGATAAGGATATCCGTATCTGTAGAATCCACAAAGAAGTGCAATGCTGTCAAATCGGATTGGTCAGCTGCAGTAATCGTGAGATACACATATCCCTCATCGGAATAATCTACGACGTTAAGTTGGTCAGCAGCCGTATAAACCTTATCCACCCTACCTGTAGGCATATCCCCACGCAAGTATTCGCGCTCGTAATGAGCAGTCATGGTGATATGATAATAAACGCTATCAGCACAAATGGCTTCAGCCACCGCAGTGATATTGCCATCCGCATCCATATTGACAGTCATTGTTGCAGTCTCAAGTGGCATAATGGCAGTCACATAGTCACCCTCCATTTTGGCGATATAAGTATTGCGGTAATCCATTTCCATACGTCCACCTTCAGCCCCGAACTTACCAAATAATCCATCATTGACAAAAGTACCCTCAATATCTTCAGACAATGGGCTGAATGCCACTATATATGTTGTATCTGATGACGGACCATATAATTGGTAATATCCTTCTTCGTTTCGTAAGTCTCCAAACTCTACAGGGAATGAGAGTGTAACGGTGTCAATAGGTGTTGGCACAACATACCACAACTCAATGTCATAAAGCGTAGCCTGCATACTGATGAGTTGGGCTTGCATAATAGTGGTATCACCAAGTTGGAAGATGCGACCATTGATGTCTGCCAATTCAGTAAATATACCCGTAATAGAGTCTTTCACGCCACAATAATCTCTATCGACATCTTGCAAGGAGAATGTACTCTCCATTTCTACTCCGCGAATATTGATAGAAGCATAATAGCGTTCATCCTTATTCTCGAAGAGCAAGTCATTATTCATGTCAGGAGTAAAGTATGCCATAGCAGCATGATCGAAACGTACTATCACCGTATCTTGAGGCGTTGGCACGACATAGGATAAATCTATATTATATACCACATTATCATCTCCTCTCATCGTACCCGTGATTGTCCAATGTGCCAAGTTATCCTTCCTCACCTCAATCGTAGCATCTAAGGAGTGAATGGTTAGATTATTTTGTATATCTTGTAATTCAATAGTGACATTCTCATTTGTGTATGTTCCTTCCTCAGCTTCGGTAGCGATCCATGCCCCAGAAAGAATATATTTGTCGTTCTTGGCATCAAAGCTCACCACCCCCAATTCCTCTGAGAGTGCATCGTTGAGAATAAGATTGGTAGCTTTAAGCTCTACAGAGTCGGTTGGTGCAGGGAACGTGTGTGTCATTTTAATGACATATAGTATAGTATCTCGGGTGAGCAGTGCCACATTTGCGACGCATGACAAATCGTTGTTACTGAGTTCCGTCAGCACCTCCGCTTGAATAGATAATATATCTAGTTTTTGTTCTTTATGGAAGAAGTAGGTTTGTTGCAAATCAATCTGCTTCATAGCATATTTACCCACCAGTTTTTCGCTCTTGATAGTGATAGTGGCTTCCACTTCATCGTTTATGCCCTCTATCGTGAAAGAATCTTCATTGCGCGATAAAGTGGTATTGGTAATTTCTGCAGTAATTTGCTGTGTAGGCGTGATGCTATTGTGTATGCATGTAACGATATACGTGACCCCATCTTCGCCAACTAATGTAGCATTAGCAATGGTTTGGGTAAGGTTGTCGCTGACCTTTTTCTGTTCTACAGTCAGCGTCACACTATCAAACATCACATAACCTGAAGGTGTTTGTAGATGCGTATCAGCCATATTAATATCCCCATTGGCAGTAGAAAAAGTTCCAAAGCCATTGTTGGCAGGTGCATAGTACGCTAATTCCAATCTGTATCCGTATTCGGGTTGTGATGGGTCATTTCCCTCCATACGCATAAACCAATCTTTGTAATTAGTATCATATCCGAATTGGCTGAATCCCGCGAAGTTAAGTGTAACCGTCTCCAACTGTACATAGGTACCCACCATATGAAATACTTGGTCTTCCTCAGTAGGTTCTTCATCGAATGGTGCAGTAGATAGGTTCGCATCAACTATTTCTAGCTTTCCGTCTTTGCTCCATGCAGCAGAACCAGTAAGGGTGAGGTTTCCGAGAGTAGCATAATACACGTCGTATGTCTTGTAAGTGCCACTATACTCATTGAGGTAGATGGAAATCTTACCATAGGTTTCGTGGTTGCCATATAGTACGAGGTTGGCGTATCTGCCAGTGCCTTGCACCTCTTTGTTGGTTATATCAAATTCTATTTCCTGAACTGTTTGCGCACAGATATTCATACTGCCACAGCAAGCAAGCAACAGCGATAAGATAAAGTAGATTCTTTTCATATACATGTCAAATTAAACTATTACTCCAATTAGACGACAAAGGTAGTAAAGATTTTCCAAATATGCAAGAAAAATCGCTAGAAAAGCGATTTTTTGTTTAGATATATTTCTAAGTCTATGAATATCATAAACTGGCGTATAAAAAAATTAGCGGGTCACTTTCTCAAGCAGCCAGCCAAGCGTTAAGGTGAAAAAGGATTTATTTACCCAACATTGGTCTTTTAACACCTATAGGATGCGGCAAAGCCGCTATAGTTTATAGGCAAGAATACAAAAAAAGGCTCCCTCCGAAGAGGAAGCCCATTGTGTATTGTTTATCTTAGAGAAACTAGATTCTCTAGCCCACTAGATAAACTAGATGTTATCGATTATTATTTTACGATTGCACCTTGAGCGTTGTACTCTTTACCATCACGGTTGATGATAAGCATACCGTTCTTAATAACCTTAACCGCCTTAGCATCAACTTGTACATTGTCAAGACCTGAGCCAGGACCTTGTGGCAACTTACCAGAAACAGTAACATCAAATGCTACACCTGTGTATGGGTTAGAAACAAGACCCTTAGCAGTAACTACACCACCTTCAGTAGTAATGGTAAGTGTACCCTCGCCGAAGCCAAGCCATGGATCAGTATCACCCATACCACCGATAGTAACGGTACATGTAATATCAGATGGCTCAGTAGCCTCTGGGTAGTAAACAGGTACCTCAACCAATACAGGATAAGTTACACCGTCCTCAGCATATGTCCAGTCAGCACTCATCTTCAATGCGTAGTCAACTACATCACCAAAGAGAGGAATAGTATCGATAGTAACGGTAGCATTTTCTACAACGACAGCGATAGGATCAGCAGGAGCAGCAGATGTCATGTCGAGTTTGATTTCATAGAAGAAACCGCTATCCTCCACATGCAATACTACCTTAGCAGCAGGAGCATTTACGTCAATATCATAAGCATAACCATCAATGAATCGAGCGTCAAATCCCATGATAGCAACTGAGCTCTCCTCTGTCAATGCAAATTTACCATTTCCATCTTCTTCACCAATGCCAAGGAATACCTCAACTTGCCACATTGTACTTGGACCACCAATGATTGCCATGCTCTCAAGATCAATTACCAAGTTGGTGATATTATCCTCAATAACCATGTAGTCATGTGGTAGCTCACCATTAGCCATAGTAAGAGTAAACTCATAATACATGCCATCCCAATCAACCTTAATCACAGCTACAGCCGATGGAACTTCGGTGTCGAGGTTATAAACATAACCCTCGATGAATGTAGCAGGCATCTCTTTGATAATTACAGTGCTCTCTTCTGACAAAGCGAATGTACCATCACCATTGTCATTACCAAGCTTGAGTGATACTTGGATTGCGTAGTTCGCACTTGGACCACCTGCCAAAACATTAGCCTCAGCATCGAATGTCAAGTTGGTGATTTGATCCTCTAATTGTGTATATTCAGGACCTTCAGATTTCTTGATAGTACCAGACATATCAATATTGTAAACGGTACCATTATCCTCGATTTGAGCTTTGTAAGTAAATGTACCATCCTCATTCTCAACGAATGCACCAGGAGTAGGAGCACCGAAGATCATTACAGACCAGTTGTTGAGGAATGCATCGGTATAGCCCTCTGTAGGATATACGCACAACATGAATTCCATCAAGTTAGACTCATCACCATTAACGACAGCCATACCTTGGAGAGTGTAAGAGCCATCCGACTCAAGTTTTGTCTCAAGACCAGTAGCAGTGAGGTTGATTCCAGAAGTAGCAGGAGCCAACTCAACAACCAAAGTATGGAGAGCAGCATCAGCAACGAGAGTAATAGTGAGAACGTTCTCAGCAACAGCCACAGCAGTAGCAGCAGCGGTAGCCTCAACAGCAGCGTCAAGATCAGCAGTAGCTACTTCAGTAGCAGCATCCAAACCTGCGGTGATATCAAGTACCTTAACACCTGCGAGCTTGCCCTCTGCGTCTGCATAAGGAGCTACCATGAGGTGTTGCTCGCCTACGGTTACGATAGAAGTACCTTGATATTTCTTGCCAAGATCTTGTGATAGAGCAACGCAAGAAGAAATCTCTACATTGTTGGTCTCTGGCTCAACGATCTCCACTGGGTTAATCAACTCTGCGTCGAGGA
>JAZNMT010000024.1:0-14330 GCA_045579895.1 Paludibacteraceae bacterium | reverse complement strand
CTCTATCACTCCCCTTCTTTTAGGAAGGGGTTGGGGGTAGGCTAAGAAATAACGCAGCTCCGCCACAAAAAAACAACCCTTTCATTTGTGGATTGTCAATGTGCATTGCACAATCTTCCAATCCATAAATGAAGAAAAAATTGATAATAATTGACAAATTAAATTGACTTTAATTGTCGTTTAATATCCGCAGCTCCGCTGCACACAACGCTCGGCTTGCCGAGCCCAAAGCGATCTTTGAAATATTGAAATTACCGCATATACGCAAGAAATATTAATTCTTATGTATATCAAACTGCATGTGATTTACCACAATTTTTCCAAGTGAAATGCCACAATTTTTCCAAATTATTTGCATAAATCAATAATTATTAGTACCTTTGCCGCGGATTTGAAAAATGATAAAGATATGAGGTATTTTAAGCGTATTTCAGATGAATTGTTGCACCAACGTTTGCAAGCGATGGGTGCCGTGTTGATAGAAGGCCCCAAGTGGTGTGGTAAGACTACTACGGCTACTCAACAAGCCCAATCAATCATTCGCTTGCAAGATCCTGACGAGCGAGCCAACTATGATATGATTGCTCAAAATCGTCCTTCGTTGTTCTTGCAAGGTGATACCCCTCGCCTGATTGATGAGTGGCAGGATTACCCTGTGGTATGGGATGCTGTGCGTTTGGAGGTAGATAAGCGCCAAACGACGGGGCAATTCATCTTGACGGGTTCCAATGTGGTTGATGAAACACAGATTCGCCATTCTGGTACGGGACGCATTTCTCGTTTGCAAATGGGTACAATGAGCCTTTGGGAGTCACAAGAGAGCAATGGTACGATTTCTCTTAGTGCATTGTTTGACAATCCTCAAATGGATTTTGAAGTATTGTCAACTCTCTCTGTAGATGATTTGATATTTGCTGCTTGTCGTGGAGGATGGCCTGCTGCTGTTGGTGCAAAGAGTAAAAGTGCAGCATTGTCTGTGGCGCGTGATTATGTGAATACTGTTTGTAATTCTGATATAATGCGTATCGATGGTGTTCGCCGTAACTCGCAACTTACGCGTCATATATTGCGCTCGTATGCACGCAATATATCCACTTTAGCAAAAACGGGTTCGTTGTTGCAAGATGTCGTGGCTTCTGATGATGTGGATTGCTCTCGTACAACTTTTGATGACTATGTAGATGCACTTGAGCGATTGTTTGTGATTCAGAATATTGATGCATGGTGTCCCGCTATTCGCAGTAAAACAGCTATCCGTAGTGGCGCAAAACGAGGGTTCTGTGATCCTTCTATAGCAGTTGCTTTGTTGGGATTAACACCTGAGTCAATGCAGATGCAATTGAATACATTTGGGTTTATTTTCGAGCAATTATGTATTCGCGATTTGAAGGCATATACAGCCGACCAATATGCTACGGTGTCATATTATAATGATCGTTATGGTTTGGAGGCAGATATTGTTTTGCATTTGGATGATGGTCGATATGCACTTATTGAATGTAAGTTAGGCAGTGCTGATGTGGATGCAGGTGCAACTCATTTGTTGGAGTTGCAAAACTTGATTCGTGAGCATAATCTGACGGAAAAGCAAGTGCCTATTCGTGAACCAGACTTGTTGATTGTTCTTACAGGAGGCAAAGTCGGATTACGCCGAAAGGATGGTGTATATGTAATTCCAATTGGCTGTTTGAAAGACTAATCCAAGTGTCTAAGTGTAATGTAAGCGGTAATTTCAATAAAAACGGAATTGCCGCTTTTTGTTATTGTCCAATGCGGCTCCGCCACAAAAAAACAACCCTTTCATTTGTGGATTGTCAATGTGCATTGCACAATCTTCCAATCCATAAATGAAGAAAAAATTGATAATAATTGACAAATTAAATTGACTTTAATTGTCGTTTAATATCCGCGGCTCCGCCGCTACCAACGCTCGGCATGCCGAGTCCAAAGCGACCTTTGAAATATTGAAATAGACTGAAAAAATGTACAATTTTGCATTTTTCTGCCAAAATTGTTGTGTATGTGAGAAAATTGTTGTAATTTTGCGGCGCAAAATCTAAACAATATCTATAAATATGGCAACTTTTTCAATTACAGTCAACGAGCGTACTGCTCAAGGAAAGGCCTTGTTAGCTTATTTAGAAACGCTGAAGGTAAATCTACAGCGCGTTTCTATTGCACGCAAAGGCAGTCTTGAACGCTCTATGGATGACATTAAACATGGTCGTGTAGAGAGTTTTGCTTCTGCAGATGAAATGTGTAATGCATTAGGTATCTAATTATGTACCACGTGCGTATGACTCGTTCGTTTGGCAAAGATGCTGAACGATGCAAAAAACGCGGATATGATATGCAACTTTTGAGCAAAGCAATCCACCTCTTGGCTGAGAGTGGTCAGTTGCCTGCATCGTACCGCCCGCATAAATTATCTGGAAAATTTGCTAATTGCTGGGAGGCACACCTCAAAGGTGATTGGTTAGTGTTGTGGTTTCAAGATGATGAGGAATTAACGCTTCTTTTTACTGGTACAGGAACACATTCTGATATTTTTGGGTAAGAATAGTAGTTCTCCAAAACATTTTGGACACAGTGAATCCAAAATGTTTGATTTGCAGCAAAGTAATTTATAACCTTTCGCGCAATTTTGTGCGTCATATTTTTCAGTCTGACAAACTTGTCAGACTTTTTTGTCTATTTCGGTATTCACCCGCGGCTCCGCTGCACAAGTGACCTTTGAACCCTGTTCACAAATAAGAGCCACAGAAGTGCTATAGATGTCCTATAGATGTCTTATGGTGGTCGTGAAACAAGTAGTAAATTTCCGCCCTCGGGCGAACAACATAGAAAACTTTGAGTGTAGCGAAAAGTGCCTCCGCCTTTACACCTTACACTCTACACCTTACACCAAAAAGCGTTTTGAAAAAACGATTGAACATATTACTCCTTTCCCTCCTATTCCTCGTAGCAGGCACCTTCTCCATATCCGCACAGATTGTGGATGCTGAGGGGCAGTATGTGGATACGGTCTTCAACGACCATGTGGACCGCACAGCAGAGGATTTTGTGATTGCTTCGCTTTTGGTGGCTGACCCAGGCACATTCATGTATTCCGTTCTCGGTCATGCCTGCCTCCGCTTGCAATGTCCTACCTTTGGCATGGATTACTGCTTCTCATACGAGAGCGAGGGCGTGAAGAATAGAGTACTGGATTTCCTTGCCGGCAAACTGATGATGGGTCTGTTTGCTATCCCTGTGGAAGACTATTGCGCCCAGTATCGCGAGGATGGTCGTGGGGTATATGAATATACGCTCAACCTCCCTATAGAGGTGAAGCGCGAACTATGGCGCGTGTTGGATGAGCATGTCGCTGAAGGTGCCCGTCTTCCTTACGACTACTACCACCGCGGTTGTGCCATCACTGCAAAAGACTTCGTAAAAGAAGCATTAGGCGAGATAGTCATCGTTTATGATAGGTCATTGTACGAAAATGGACAATCAGTAAAGGAGATATGGAATAAACATACGCAGAATGCTTTATGGGTTCGATTCTTCTGTTATTTCATAGGTGCAGGCGTTGAGATTGAGAAACCACTTGTAGGTGAGAAACAATTGATTATCCCTACCGATTTAGTCCACGCTTGGCAGCAAGCCAAGGTGAATGGAGAACCGCTTTTAGCGAGTGAACCAATTGTTTTGGTTGAGGGCGAACCACAGGTAGCAGACGGATGGTTTACGCCAATGGTATTGGCTATCTTGTTGCTTGTGTTATCCATTGCTAACCTCTTTTGGAAACGCCCATATTTTGATTGGCTGATATTAGCAACGCAAACGATTATTGGTTGTGGAATGACTTACTTGATTTGCTTCTCCGACCTCTGTTGTACGGAGTGGAACTGGCTAATAATCCCTTTCAATCCATTGCCACTTATCTTTTGGTACTGGCGCAAATATTGGGCATTGCCTTATGCAGGAGTGTTGGCTATATGGTGCCTTGCCATGGCAGCCATGACTATTTGGGGACATGTGTTAGTGGACTGGAGTCATATCCTAATGGTCGTAGCATGGATAATAATAGTGATTAAGCAATATACATTTAACAAATTTATCAACGTAGAAAAATTAGAGTGCCAATGTTAGGTCTCGTGCCTTTACACCTTACACTCTACACTATACACCAAAATGCGGCTCAGCCGCCCAAAAAGAATATTAACTAAAAAACAGAATGATATGAAAAAAATGTTTTTTTCTCAATGTGTTAAAGCAATCTTCGCTCCAACCAAGCGATTGATGCTTGTATTGAGTCTGTTATTGACCATTTCGGCAGTCTATGCAGGAGGTGGTGGAAGCACAACCTATTACGCCAAAGCAACTGTAGCGGTGGCTGATGAGCCAACAGGTGTGGGATTAGTCTATGTCATTGACAAAGATGGCACTCGCTTTCCAAACTCTGGTGGACTTGAAACTACAGAAACCAACGAAATGTCTCAAGACCACACCCCCTTTTCCATAACGATTGGTGCAATCGCTACAAACCCTGACTATTGCTTGAAAGAGTGGAAAAAGAATGATGGTACAACGACAACGATTGCTGCTACTGCGGATGAGATGCCGCAAACGATAACAGGTACAGAAAACAATGCTAAAGTTACTGCTTTCGTGGCTTATTTTGTCAAGCAAATTACTCCAAATAGTACCAACTTAACCATCAATGCCGCTACGGGAACGGCAAGCACAAATATTACCGTTTATAACACCACTTCATTGGCTGTAGATGCGCTGTCGGCTGAATTGGCTGCTAAATTTACATATACGGTTGCATCAATTGATGCAAAGACATGGATATTGACCGTGAATTCTACGGATGCTGCGGTCAATGGAGATGAAGTCACACTTACATTGAGAAACGATAAAGGTGCAACTGCGCAGGTGGTGGTAAACTTGGTTGAAAACCAAAAGGTAACATTCAAGGGGTCGGCTCTTGGTACCTACCGAGTGTCGCAGGGCGATGCTTATACGCAAGTAATTGAAGAAACTACGAACGCCGAGCCTCTGACAATTACGGATCCAACCAACTTTATTCTATCCTTCTCGGAGATAACACCCGCTTCGGGCTATCGGTTCAATCGCTTCAAACTGACACCAGAAAAGGGTACACCTTACTATATATACGACGATGAGCAAGACGGCAATGCGCAATCGGGAAATATCATCGAAAATACCACCATCGAACCTGAGTTCGTGCCTACCAACTATGCTCAATTTATCATTTTAGGTTCAGACACTTCTATCCATTATAGCACTCTTGACCGTGCATTGGAGAAAGCAGCAGAACTGGGGAAAACAGTAGTAGCAGTGTATCAACCTGGTACGGTGACTATAAATATAGATGGCAGTGGCAATGTTAGTAAAATAACTCGTCCTACTGCATATAAATATGAATGGGTGCTTCCTAAACCTGTTTCTGGTACATATACCATTCCAGCGGGATACACATTGTTAGTGCCAGGCTTAGATAAATCAAATCTTACTGGTACCGCAAGCACGAATAATGTTGTCAAACAAGTTGGTTATACATATCAGTTGGGTAAAACCACTGCGTCGGACTATGTAGAATCTAAGCCAGATCCTGTGTGTATCTGTAAACTGACCATAGAGTCTGGAACCACTATACAAGTGAATGGTAATATATCTGTCTATTCATGTCTATCACCATCGCAAGGTTATACAGGTCGCCCAACGGGTTATGGACAAATTCATATGGCGAATGGTAGTCATATCCAAGTCAATGCAGGTGGTATATTGCATGTGTTAGGATATATCACTGGCGACCCTATGCAGTCAAAAGTAACTGCTAAAAATGGCTCAAATGTGTATGAAGCATTCCAGTTGACCGACTGGCGTGGTGGTACTGCGGTGATGGGTGGTAGTCTGGTAAAAAATAGTAAGGAGGTTTTTCCTGATGCACAATACTACGTACAAAACATAGAAACTATGTTGGAGTTGGAGTACGGAGCAACGGAGTCTCTTACAACTGCGGTGGATGTCAATTCGCCTTTCCCTCTTACTACACCCTTTGTGACTATCATGACATCGGGTGAGGACCTTGGATTATTTGCTTTAGGAAGTGGAACTAAAATGCAAAAATACTATGATTATAATACGGATCGATTAAAAATAAATTTGATAGGTACTGGAGATAATGCTGAAGCAGAGATAAGTTATATCTATTTAGAGGTAAAAGTGAAAATCATTATCACTATAGATTATTCACTTGATTCTCGAGACTATGTACTCCCTATCAACAACAATATCGATGTGACGGTGGACAATGTAAAACTGAACATACCTTACAAAGTGGCATTTATGGCTGGTTCATCATTGACGGTAACTCCTAATTCGCAATTAAATATTCAAAACGAGGTGTATCTATATGATAAGGAGTTGAATACACAGCCATCAGATTCTACGAAAGGATATAATGCATCGGGTAATATTCCTATTAAACCAATCACCTATACAGCACATCATGGTAAAGCACCATTTGTGAAAATTAATAATAAAGAAGTTGCTATTCGTACATCGGAAGCTGTGCGTTATCCAAAAAATTTAGAGGATGCAACATTTATTGTTGATGGTACACTTACCATGGAAGGCAGTGGTGCACTTTATACGACTACCTATGGTAGTGCTATTACGCTTCCTGCTGGTATCACTGAAGATGCATTAACTCGTGACTTTGGTGCCAACATTACATCTAATGGAGGTGGTGTGATGAATTTTAATAGCATTGGTACCAAAACGACAACCAATCAAATAGATCAAGTAGGTTCTGATGTGAAGTGGGTACAAAACATCCCAGTTTGCAACGCATGGTTGCGCAACGCAGATGGTTCGCGTTCGGGTGGTACGGATGCTAAGCAAGGCGAAACCTATATGTATAGCGAAGGCAGATGGGATGTGCCAAATGCTGATTTGCGTAATCCTAATGGTAATGTGTTCTATCTTACTTTGCCAAAGGATTCTACACAAAATGTGGTAGCAGAAATCATTGAGCATGGTGGTGTGGAGATCATGAGTTTCTCTGTGCAACTTTCTGGAACACAATTCGCGTTAGTCGGCAATTATGACGGAAAACCATACAAGCGCGAGGGAGATAACCTGATTATCCCTGTGAAATATACCCATACAGGCAAGCACAATGTGGCTAATCCGAATACGGGTACTATCCAAGTAACAATCAACTACAACGACCCATTAAAGGGTGCGCAAACCAAAACGGTTCCTGTTGCTTTGAAAGCAACCGAGGACTACAAACCTGCTTTCAGCGTGGCTATTGTTAGTCAAGCGGGAGATACCGTGAAGATTGATGACTACACCAAGTCCTACACGATGGCGGGATATGTGAATATGCCTACTACAGCGAAGGTAATTCTCACACCTGCGACCAACAATGTGGCGCAAACTTTGCCTGCTAATGGTTGGAAGAAAGAGGTCGCTGCTCCGTTTGCATTTGAATATGGTGCTGATGCTGCATTGCTCACCAATGCCACACTGACATACACACCAACTGCCGCAGGTACGCAAACAGCAACCCTCCAACTGACAGCCTCTTATACCGATGCTACACCACAACCGGTAGATAGCACGATCACCATTACGCTCACAGGTAATGCGCAGAAATCATTGAGTACATTGGCTTTACAACCATACTTGGCTACGGCTGCTGGCGATTCTATTATCCAAGGAGAAGTAATTGATGCTATTTTCTCTACAATGGGTAATAGCAAGCCAGTTACCTTTACCTATAACGGAGTAGCAACCAATAATTTGGTAACGATAGAGTCTTATAATGGCAACTATCGTTTAACCGCGCATGAGGTAGCAGAAGTGGACGAACCACAACTCATCACTATTGTAGCTACACAAGAAGAGGATGATGCTATGAATGGTACGACCCTAACGATGAAGTTAACCGTGTTGCCTTCTGTAGCATGGAACTGGGGTACATTGTATTTTAATTCTACTACAACCACCAAACCAGTCATTACACAGAGTGCGGATACATGGACCTTAATGGTAGAATCAGATCCTAATAATCTGATTCAATTGCTCACTACAGACCCAACTAATGGCTATGTGGCTAAGATTGCAACACCTGCAGATGCTACGCAAACATATACAGTTGACTTTATATTTATGCAAGGTGGTCTCACCAAAACCTTTACATCTACCATTTACGCAGACCCTCGTATCGTGCCTTATTGTGTGGACAACGAGCGTACATACAACGAGGTGACTGTCGCTTTGGCAACAAAGGCTGTTACCTATAATAGTGGTACAATCACCTTTGCTTCCACTATTAACGAAACTTCTGCATGGGTAATCGAAATGTCGGGTGTACCAGATATGTTGCGCTTTACTCCTACCGTTACAGAAAAAGCATGGCGTGTGGAGGAATTCAATGGTGAGTATTGGCGCACTATCATGCCTTGGAATACGCTGACGGCACAAGAGCAATACGAATTGTCGCTCAGTCCAAATACCAAGCAAGTTCGTTTCACTTATGCTGCGGGTGATGGAGCTGAAGGTCAATTGACCAATGTCTGTGTGACAGCGTTAGAAGGAGTAAAAGCCAATACCAATAAGGTATATATGCCTGTGGCTAAAGATGTCGAGAACAATGTGTTGCCTACCACACAAAAGGTGAAGTTCTATAGCGTTTTAAACAAAGCTTTGGATCTTTCACTCAGTAGCAGTACAATGTCATTGGATGTGAATACTTTACCTGCTAACAATGGATTATATACGGCTCAAGAAATTGTCATTACGAATAATTTTGATAGCAAAGAAACGGTGCAATTATATGTGAAAGATGGTGCTACTACCTTGCTCACATTGCCTATTCTGCCATTTGAATTCCGTCAAGGATTACCAGTCAATTTGGCTCAAGATGATGCGGAACGCTACCACTTCTTGACTACTGCATCTTCTACCGACACTTGGGCTGACTCTACTATCAATGTAACATGGAATGCTAACAACCGAGCAATTGCTTTCGAAAACCCAGATGACATCAATGCGCGTCGTTCGGTAGTATTCGCCTTCGAAGGTGCTGCGGATTATATCCAATTCCATACTTCAATCAATGCGAATCGTTCAGAGTGGATGATCCAAGAAAGTGAAGACGGATTGGGTTGGAAACCTGCGGTAGATTCACTCAAGACTATCATCAACGAGGGTAAGGGTATTCGCCAAGCATTGGATTACAACACACGCTATGTGCGTCTTTCCTATAGAACCCAAAACTTAGCTCGCGTATTGGTAACAAATGTGAAAATCGAGGGTACTCCACACTTGATTGTTGAGCCTGAGAGAATGTTCTTTACCGATGATAGCGACCAAACCAAGATGGGTCTGCTTACCCTGACGGCTATTAACCTTCAAGAAATTCGTGTGGTGTCAAATGATCCAGACAACTTCAAGATTCTCTACGATGAGACCGACTTAAGCAAACAAGTCAATGAGTTTACTGCTACATCCGCAGCATATCCTCATGCCTTGGGTACGAACAGGGTGGGCGATGTCTTGCTGGGTGTGGCTTGGCAAGCAAATAATACGATTGATGATGCTACGCTCACCATCTACAACGCGGACAATGATTCTATTCTGGCGATTGTACCACTTTTGGGTACCAAAGGTATGCTGACACTGGATAATGCAACCAAGACAGGTGTATTCACAGGTATTCCTGATAGTTGTACCTATCACGGAGCTAAATACACGGATTATGCACACCATCAGATTAATCTTACCAATGCCTTCGTTGCTGACGGTACTGCTATCTTCGATTACCTCTTTATTTATGGCGAGACAACGCCTGCCTCAGGCATCAACATCACCCCTCCTGGCAAGGGTAGTGCAAATGCAGCTACAAATGAGGGCTCCAATGCTGTGACACCGTTCTATATATACAAGCGTGCTGCGGATTCCAATGGCAAATATGTGGGCTATCAGTTCGCTGGTAAGGTGGATAACGCCAATGTGGCTCTGAAAGATACGGTGGAAGGTATTATTACTACCGATTCACTCGGTACGGTATATATACCAGTAGAGGGTGCGATGCGTGTATATATGACAGGTTTCTGTCCGTATGCGACTACTGGTTATACCAAGAATCAAGAAGGTGTGTTCCTTTTCCGTGGTAATCACGGAGATACGTTGGACATATACCTTGAAGATTTCCATGTCTTCAGTCGTAATAAGACTGAGAAAGGAAATAGTTTCTATGGAACAAAGGAAGGTGGAGATATTTTCTCCGAGAAATATGCACGTGGATCAGGTGCTGTACTTGTGTTTGAGAACATTGACTCACAAGAGCAACTACAAAATTATGATCCATTTGAAGTTTCTATACACACGATGGGCAACAACTTGTTGAAGAGTAACTATGGTTGCTTCTTTGGATTAAATATATTAGAAGCAATTGCGATGAAAGCCTATCAAATATCTGCACCAATCCATATTCATATGCTGACAGATAAGCATGTGCGTACCACTAAAACTACGCTTGATTTTGATGATTGTTGGCCAACTTCAGTGGATGCGAATGGTGTTGTTGCTGCGACAAAGCATACAAACGGATATTTAGGCTTAAAGAAACAAAGCAACAACGCACCTTCTATCGATATGGGTAACCCACATACTGTAGTTAACTTCCGCGGCGGAAGAGTGGAATTGCAAAATGCCCAAATCGTTAGTGAAAACTATAAAACGACCCTCGCTATTTCACATCGTTCGGGTTATTATGGCGGAGATGAAACTGGCTTCCATTTATCATATGGTATTGGTACTGACTCTGTGGGTGGTACTGTTTATTTCTACGACGGAACTGTCACTGTTGAACCAATGTGGGTGAAAGAAGGCTACAAGCAATACTACTTACTAGATACTCTTGATTCAGGTGAAGAGGTGAAGAGAAATGTTGGTACGGCAGAAAAACCTATTTACGAGTACCAAACATCTTGTTTACGTACTCCTAAAAATACATATGTACAAGGAGGTTCACTTTGCAGAATTCGTGCGTGTCAACACGTTACATCAAAGGGTGGCGCACCTCGAGACAAAGCCAGCGGTAGTTTCTTAGGACAATATGTATATACCGCAGCAGATGGTTACACCCTTGACCCTGTTACTAAGTTGGTAACGCAGATTAACTTCCCAAGCAATGTAAGTAATCTGCCACAATATCATGAGTCTCGTAACTATACATACGGACTACATTCTATTACTCCAGATGCTAATGGCAATCTTTATTTCTGGATTCCTGATGGCTATGGTGGCGTTGAGGCTGAGGTTGATAAGTTTATGTCAACTTGGAAAGCATGTATGACAGAGATTCGTGCTGGATTAAGTGGTGTTGTAGAAGGTGGTGTAGGTGGTGATACTCCTATTGAGCCTAACGAAGAAGTGAAATACTTCCTCTACTGCCAAATAGATGAGAATATTCATGATGTTATTGCTGCTAAAGACAAAACAAATCCAAATGCATATGTTTATCAAGCTCCTGTGAAAGTACCTGAGGTTGCTAGTCAATACTTTGATGGAGCAGAGTACACAATGATATCTCCTTCTCTAGTAAGTGATTCTGTACAATATCAAGTATTAAGTGATACTACATATACTATTACTGACAGGGTATATTATGTAACAACAGCTACTGCTGATATTTGGAAAACATTTACAGCTCCATTTGATGTGGCAAAGGTGTATGTGGTAGAAACTTATCCAGAAGAAGCCCTCAAACAAGTGGGAGATCGTACACGTGATACAATACTTATTTCACAAGCTAATCACAATGCTGACTTCGCGGCGTTCTTCGCTGTGGCGATGGCTATTGGAACAACTGATAGTTTTGAGGAGATTTTTACTTCGTTCAAGAAGTGGGGATATGAGCAGGATAAAGCAAATGGCTTGTATAATGGAGCATTTGAGGATTACAACTTACGTAATATGCAAGAGTTAGTTCCTTATTATGGCAATAACTGGCGTGATGCTAACTTTTATCTCAATCACAATGCAGCAAATTGGAATTTAATACAAACGTCAGACTCTTTTGCCGTACAATGGAATGTACTCCCAGATACGGCTTTGGCTGATGGTATATTGCTTCATAAAGGAGAAACCTATTCAATGATGTTCCCATATTGTACTGGTTGTGAACCATCTTTGAATGACCGTGAGTATTGGGATTATTGGTCAGGTAAGTTCCTTATTTTTGAAAGTACCGCTGCTCCGCAAATAATTAATGGTCGTGATTTCTTAAATAGAGAGAAGGCGGGTAATGTGTATACCCAAGTTTCACCAAATGAAAATGAAGTAGCGGTAACAGGTAATAGTACATTCTCGTTTATGTATACTACTGATCCAAATTTGTATGTATACAACGATGGAGATGGTGCAATAAACGAGGAACACTTTATGCCTGTGGATGAAGAGTACGAAGAGAAGATCACTCCAACAACGGCATTCTTGTATGGTTATGTACCAACCAGTTTGGAGGGTATGCCAGCTCGTCGTATTACTCGTACTGGTCAGATTATCTATGGTACATCTGGCAACGGCACAACTACAGGTGGCAACATGCCAACGGTAGGTGGTGGCAATGACCTCTTCGTCACTTCCATCGCAGGTGGTATCAATATCGCTGTGGCAGCACCACAATACGTGCGTGTACTGTCTTCTACAGGCGCACTGCTCTTCAGCGGCATGGTGCAGACTAGCGTAGATGTTACTCTACCAGCCAATGGCGTGTACGTCATCGCCGGCGAAAACGAAGTGCAGAAGATACTGTATTAGGACGCTTCGCTAATGGACGGCTTCGCCTATTGGATATTGGCAATGGGTGATAGAGTAGGAATCAAAAAATCGCAGAAATATGAACTTTCTGCGGTTTTTTGTAGCCCTTTGTTGCGTATTTCGTAAAAAAGTATTACCTTTGCAGCACTGATTATGATTAAAGATTAAAGATATGGGGAACTTGCAAAAGAATAATTTGGAAATATTGCCTGAGGGGTACTCCGAATGGCGAAAAGACATTGAAGAACTAATAGAAGTTTCGAAACTTCGTACTGCTCTTAATGTTAATTTAGGGACACTTACATTATATTGGAATATAGGTTCACAGATTATTGAAAAGCAAGAACGATTAGGATGGGGCAAAAAGGTAATAGAGCAACTTTCCAGGGATTTGATGATAAAATTCCCTGATGACAGAGGGTATTCAGAGCGCAATTTACGAAATATGAAACGATTTGCGGCAGAGTATCCACATTTCCCATTTCTGCAAGTCTCGCTTGCCAAATTAGAAGGCCTGCCAATTTGGCAAGTGCCACTTGCCGAATTAAAGAATGAGAATCGCGAATTTGTGCAAGTACCACTTACACAAATCACTTGGTATCATCATATATCGTTGCTGTCTAAGGTGAAAGATGAAGCAGAACGCGCTTACTATATCAATGAAACAGCTCAAAACGGTTGGAGCAGAGATGTGATGATGTTGCAAATTGATAACGGCTATATCCATACCAAAGGTAGAACTATCAACAATTTTACACAAACCTTGCCACCTCCCCAATCCGATTTAGCTCGTTACATATTTAAAGACCCATATAATTTTAGTTTCTTGGGAACCGTTGCTCTTCAAAATGAATTGGATATAGAGAAATCACTAACCAGCAAGGTGACGGAATTTTTGTTGGAGATGGGGCGCGGTTTTGCATATATTGATAGGCAGTATCACATATCTGTTGATGGCGATGACTATTATATTGACATACTGATGTATCATCTCAAGTTGCATTGTTATGTAGTGATAGAACTAAAAGCTGTAGAGTTTAAACCCGAATTTGTTAGCAAACTTAATTTCTACATATCTGCGGTAGATGAATATGTCAAATCTCCAGAGGATAAACCTACAATCGGTCTGCTCTTATGTCGTACAAAGAGCGATAAGAAAGCAGAGTTCTCTCTTCGTGGTATTACTCAGCCAATGGGTATTGCCCAGTATGAAACAGAAAAACTGTTTGCTGATGTCGCATCTTCTTTGCCTCAAATCGAAGATGTTGAGAGAGAATTAGAAGGATTGAATAGATAAAGGTGGTGAAATGGAGAACCAGACCGCTCGCATTATTTTGAAAAATACGGCTTCGCCTTCTGAATATGCTCCTCTACATACTCTTATGTAAGCAAGCTTCCAACGAGTAGTAGATGAACATATTCAATAGATAAATCTATCCATTTTTCAAAATAATGCTCGCTTTTCTTGCGTATTT
>JAZNMT010000023.1:0-76471 GCA_045579895.1 Paludibacteraceae bacterium | reverse complement strand
GCTACTGCAAAGTCCTCAGCACCGCACATGTGCATAATCTCAGTAAACTGCATCTTGAACCAGAAGTTAGCCAAGTGGAGAACGATGAAACCAATCACCACGAAACCAAGAACGAGCATGTTCTCAGACTCCCACTCAACGCCTTCGCGCTTAGCAGTAACCGCATAGCGGTCTTTACCGCGAGCCATACGGTTTTGGATTGTCAGATAGATAGCATAGAGGAAGTGAATGAGCACGAGTGCGCCCAAGCCCAATGTTGCTACCAATGCATACCAATTTGCGCCCAAAACGGAGCAAATCCAGTTGTAAGCCTCCTCCGAGAACACCAAAGCCAAGTTCATACAGCCATGGAAAAGCAGGAAGAAGACCAAGCCCAAGCCCGAAATACTCATAACGAGCTTACGACCAATAGATGAATCTTTTAACCACATAAGTTTTTTTTGATTTTTGTTGTTTTTATTTATGATTGTTGTTTCTAAGTTTCAATGTTTCACGCACCAAAGATGCTTGTTGAAATGTTTCAAAGTTCGCGATACACAACGCACAGCATACCAATCAGCGTGCAAAGTTACGAAATATTTTTCACTCTACCAAATTTATTATTAAAAAGTGTTGTAGAATATAAAAAAGCGCCCTTTTAAGGCGCTTTCCCAAAGTTTCATTTGCAATGCAAAATTATATTCGCTCTAAATAAGCCAGTGGCATCCAACCAATATTATTGCCAACATGGATACAACACCAATCCCCAATCACTTCTGTAATTTCCACCTTTGTTCCTTCATGTATTGTAAATAGATCATTACCAGAACGATCTGGTGAAGATTTTGCATTAACGATACCCTGCGTAACAATTGCTTCAGTTCGTTGGTTATCTCGTTGATACAAACTGCCTGCATTTATACATGCTGCAATAGAAATACCCAATGCGACTAAACTGATATAAAAAGCTGTTTTACGCAACCAAATCGTTTGACTAAAAGCAAACATAAACACACCAATTAAAGTCAAGATAAACAACGAGATAGATAAAATCATCCATACACGTTGGCTAAGCATATTACGTATCGCTTTCAGCCAATTAGATAAGAAGAAGGACTGTGTATCTTCTATATTATCAATTATTCGAGACTGTGCATATTGAAGATTATGCTTTGCATCCTTGAATGAGGGTTGGAGACGTAATGCACGCTCATATGCTAAGATCGATTGTGCCAATTCACCTTGTTTGAAATATGCATTTCCCAAGTTATAGTACACCTCTGGAGATGGCTGATCTACAAGGATTTGTTCATATTGTAGTGCCGCTTCGGCATAATTACCTTCTGCATATTGAGTATTAGCTTCTGCAAAAAGTGTAGTCAATAGTATAAACAAAAATTTCATAATTTACAATTCTCTAAGTGGTTGATAATGTTGGTTGTATCGTTATACATATCCTGCATCGCATGATCAGATAGTGGTGCATAACGTGCAAATTCAGCAGTAGAAAGCACTCTAAGGAGCTCCTTTATAGTGTCTTCGGTAACTCCTTTATTAGTCAATATTTGTGCTATATTTTCTTTATTTAGTTGAGCAGTGGGGATGGATAGTCGATCACTTAGATATGTCCATGCAGCACGTTCAATCTCTTCGAAGAACGCTTCTTTTTCATTCTCCTTTAGCAGTTGTTCTGCCGTTCTCAAACGACGTTTAGCCTCTTTATTGGCTTTTTTGTAGCGTACACGCGTGATATCAGCATTTTCTTTTATTTTCTTTCGGAAGACGATAAAGAGCAATGCTGCTAAAGAAGTGGGAATTAGGTAAAAGAGCCAAAAAACAAACGAACCAAAAGCAACTGACGGATTTTGATTGGTTGTAGTCAAATGATCACTCGTGTATATATAGCGAATATCTGTACCTAGTTGTTGTATATCTTCCTTTTGCACAAAATTATTCACTACTGCAGTTGTCGCTTCATCATTAGCCGATCGCGTAATATCAAGCGTATATTCTGATGTAGCAAGAGTCTTGTAAGTATTTGCTTGGGTATCATAGTAAGAGAATTGAACGGAAGGAATAGTGTAAGTACCTCCCGCACGAGGAATAGCCAAATATTCAATTGTTTTAGTACCACTAACACCAGAAGACGTATTTTTGAAATTATTAGTTACTTTAGGATCATAAACTTCAAATCCTTCTGGCCAATCCACAGCAGGCGTCTTTAAAAGTTTCATATTTCCTGCTCCTTGAATTGTCAATGTTAGTGTAACCGCTTCATTGGTTTGTAATTTAGTACTTGATATCTCACTACTGATAGCAAATTGCCCTACTCCGCCACTAAACCCAGTAGGTTTTCCTGCTGGTAAACTTGCTACATGGATAGTTATTCCAGGTGAAACAAGAGGTTTTGTAACAGTAGTATAACTATTAAAGAAATCATCAAATATACTACGCACTTGTGCTCTATTTTGTACACGTAACAAAGCCTCAAATTGTGCGGGTTCAATTACAATATCACCGCTACGCTGAGGAAATAGCAGGGTACGATACAGTACGGCAGTCTGATAATTACGACCATTATAGTGTTCCAATTCGGCTTGGATTTCGCCCATTTCCAATTCTTGTTTGAGGAATCCCTTAAATTCGGGCAAACGAGTATTATTGGTCAGTTGAGCCACATCTACTCCTGCATAATAAAGTTTGTAACTTAACAGCAATGCTTCTTGCTCATGTACGCGAGTTTTACTCACTAACGTCCGCACAAAGATATTATTTACCTCATTTGCTTGGTTTTGTGCAGAAGCTTGACTGTTACGATTTTGAGTATTTTGTTGGTCTATACTATTAGTAGATTGATCAGGAGGAAGTACGGTTATACGAACGCCATTAGATGTATATTGCTGACCATCTATTTTGATTGAAGCAGGTGGAATGGTAAAAGTTCCCTCCTTACTAGCCAACAACGTATATGTGTACGTCTGCTGAAAGGAGGAGGTTCGCTTGCCATTAATGAAAGAGGTCGACGAAGAGGTCGATGAATACGGGCCAGCTATATATTCAAAATCCGTAAACTCAGGCGCTCGCAAGTCTTTAGAGCGTTGATTCACCGAATAAGTAAGTTGAAATGGCTTACCAGTGATTACTTGTGCTGGAGCTGCAGCCTTAAATTCAACATCTTGTGCACACACGGCAGTTAATGCCAAATTGCAAATAAATAATATTGATAGTATTTTCTTCATAATCTTACCATTCTTTTTCTACGCGGCGTTTTGTACCTTGCTTGCGTTGTAATTTCTCCTGAGTTTCTTGCTCATCTTGTTCGAGTGCTTCCAGAATTTGCTCTGCAGTCTCTTTATCCATTTGTTGATCGCTTTGTGAGTCCTGCTGTTCTTGTTGACTTGGTTCATCCTGCTCTTGTGGCTGCTGCGGTTGCTGCGGTTGCTGTTGCTGAGTGGAATCCTTTTGTTGATTTTGTTCCTGATTCTGACCTTGATTTTGTTGGTGCTGTAATTGTTGCATAGCTTTTACCAAATTGTAACGCGTATCATTATCCTTCGGATTAAGACGCAAAGATTGTTGATATGCGGCCACAGCTTGGTCATATTGCTGTTGTGCATACTGAGCATTGCCTATATTATGATACGTAGCAGCTAAACGCTCATCAATTTGTTCCTTACCAGTTTGATCATCTACTCTCAGTATTTTTTCTGCCGCAATATATTGCTCCAATGCCTCGGGATATTTTTCCTGACGGAACAATGCATCACCTAAGTTGAAATGTCCCTCAAAAGACTGTTTGTTCTTTTCCAATCCACGACGATAGTTTACCTCAGCCTCAGTGTAGTTAGAGTCATTGTATTGTTTGTTGCCACGACGCACATCTGGGCTCTCTTGCTGAGCAAATAATAGCGAGAAACTACTCAAAAATATAATTGTACTTATGATACGATTCATAGGGAATAGGATTTATCTAGTTTCTGTATTTTCTTTAAATAAGTCCATACGCGTAAGGCGATGATTTTGGCGTGATAAGATAAAGAACTCTATCATTAAAAGCAATAACGCAATAAGGACAAATGATTGATATTGTTCATTATAATCAGCATATATTGTCGTTTCTAAATCAGTAGTAGCTATACGATCCAACTCCTGTTGCAACGCACGCATAGCTGTATTCGTATTATCACACCGCACATAAATTCCATTACCTGCTTGTGCAATTTGCTGACACATCTCCTCATTTAATCGACTAACTACGACTTGTCCACTACGATCTTTGAAATAGTCATTGGTACCTGACTTAGGAATAGGCGATCCTTCTGGTTTACCTATACCTATCACGAATACTTGTATGCCCAATTCTTGGGCTTTCTTTGCAGCAGCAATGGCATCATACTCATGATTTTCGCCATCTGTGATAAGAATTATTGCACGTCCAGCATCACTTTCTTGTGCTCCGAACGAGGTGATCGCGGTTTGCACTGCGGCACCAATGGCAGTACCTTGCGTCTGAATCAAATTAGGAGTGATAGTATGCAGGAACATCTTTGCAGATACATAATCGCAGGTGATAGGCAATTGGGTAAAAGCTTCGCCAGCAAACACCACTAATCCAACTTTATCGTCTACCATATTATCAATCATTTTACTCAGCATCTGCTTTGCTCGGTCAAGACGATTGGGAGCAACATCTTCGGCTAGCATTGAGTTAGAGATATCCAATGCCACCATCACTTCTATACCTTGTCGTTTGATAGTTTTTTCTTTCTGACCATACTGGGGGCGAGCAGCCGCAATGATAAGTAAGATTAACGATACTATCACTATGCTAAACTTCCAAATTGGACGACTCTTTGAGGCATCTGGCATCAGTTGACCCATTAATTCTGAATCACCAAATTCTGCCAATTGACGCTGCTTCCGTTTCGTACACACGATATAGGATATCACAAAAACGGGTATTACTACCAGCGTCCAAAGTATTTCTATATTTGCAAATCGGAACATGTTGATGTTTAGTATTTAGGGATTATTCTGCAATGGTACGGAGTACAAAGAAACGAACAAGTACTTCCAATAGCAGACAAAGCAAAGCTGCCACTAGGAAGGGCATAAAATGTTCTGTACGTTTAGAATACTCGCGTACGCGAATCTTTGTTTTTTCCAGTTGATCTATCTGTTGATAAATAGACCGTAAACTGTTATTATCTGTTGCGCGGAAATACTCACCACCAGTCATATGAGCGATATTACGGAGAGTGGTCTCATCAAATTCTGAGTTCATCGTCCCATATTGCACACCATAAGGTGTCTGGATGGGTACTCGCACTTCTTGGCTATAACTACCCACACCTATCGCATACACGCGTATATTAAACGTCTTAGCGATCTCTGCTGCAGTTTGCGGATCTATCTCACCACGGTTATTGCTACCATCGGTCAACAAAATCACCACCTTTGATTTGGTAGTAGAATCTTTCATGCGATTGACAGCATTGGCTAATCCTAAACCAATGGCGGTTCCATCTTCAATCATGCCAAACTTCACTGATTGAAACAGATTAACTAGCACAGCATGATCAGTAGTTAACGGACATTGCGTAAAACTTTCTCCTGCAAAGACGACTAGACCTATCTGATCGTTAGGACGTGACAACACAAACTCTGTAGCAACTGCCTTTGCCGCTTCTAGACGATTAGGTTTGAGGTCTTCACCTAGCATGGTTCCTGAGATATCTAGAGCCATCATGATATCTATGCCCTCGGTGGATTCTGACTGCCAACGGTTACTCAATTGAGGACGAGCCAAGGCCAACGACAACAAGATGATAACCGCGACACGTAACACAAATGGCACATGAATCATCCACACGCGCAAACTCTTAGGTTGACATGATAGTTCATCTGTGCTAGACAATTGCACTGCGGCATGGGAATTACGCAGTTTCCATACATACCAACCCACTACTGGTATCAGCAGTAAGAATAAAAACAAATATCCTGAATTTGCAAAAGTCATAATCAATAAACTAAACTACGGGTGCATCTGCACCATTCTCTAAACTTTGAATCGTGGTCTCTTTGACAAACGTATATGCGCTACGCAGACTCTGTTCGTTTTCATCGGGGGTTGTTGTCCACTTCGCAAACTTCACCAAATCGGCTAACGAGAGCATCTTACGTAGTTGTTCATATAATTCTTTCTTATCATTTAGTAGCGGACGCATAGCGCGCAGAGTTTCATCGGACGTTTGTTCGGTACTACTCACATCAAAGCGTCGAGTTATATACTCACGCACTACATCTGTAAGTTGCGTATGGTACTCTTTTACTTGCCCTACTTGCCATATCTTTTGCTCACGAATAGCATCTAGTTTCTCCAGTGCTACTTCCTCTGCGGGGCGTAATGGTTCGGTGGGCACTAAATCTTTATCAACTCTATGTTTCTTACTTTGCAGATAGGTAATAAGATAATAGCCTCCTACTCCCACTGCTATTATTGCGAATGCCAACAGGATCCAACGCAAGAACTCCCACCACCAGATGGGCGCTTTGTAAACGTCTTTGATATCGGTGATGGCCATATCCGTACTATCCAACTCAAAGGGCTGTACCACATTCAGCATCATTGACTCACTCCAGACGGTATCATCTCCGCTAATAAAAGGCAAAGGTGCGATATAAAACAATGAATCTTCGAAGGACGTAAGTGTTAGATATTGATTGTACTGTACGCGACCATCATTCAGCGTGGTAGTATCTACAATCGTACGATCTACTATCTCTATCCCGGGAATCAATTGCTTGTCCAGCATAGGCAGTTCCACTTGTTCGCCCACCTCACAGGTAGCGCGCAAATGCAAATCGGCCTGATCACCGATAAAGAGGGTGGTACTATCTATTGCGGCACTAACCACCAGTGCCAAAATTGTTGCTAGCATCTGAATAAGTGCATTAAGGCTTTTACATAATCTTCATCCGTACGGACGCTAACATAATCCACACCTGTACGGGTAAAGAGTTGTTGTATCGCATTTTGATTATCACGCCAAGACTGAGCATAACTATTTCGTACAGAGCTTATTGCAGTATCAACCCAGAGGTCTTTACCAGTCTCAGCGTCATGGAATTTAACCAAACCGACATTAGGTAACTCAGTCTCTCGACGGTCATATATTTGTATCGCGTTCACTTCATGGCGATTAGAGGCTATCAGCAATGGTTGATACATATTACCCGCGCCAATAAAGTCTGAAATAAGAAATGCTGTACAATGACGTTTTTGGGCATTGGTAAAATATTGCAGTGCCTGAGCTATATCAGTGCCACTTGACGAAGGTTCAAAACTAAGCAGTTCACGAATGATATGCAAAACATGGGTCTTGCCTTTTTTGGCGGGAATAAATTTCTCTATCTTATCGGAGAAAAAGATCACGCCTACCTTATCATTATTTGCGATTGTCGAGAACGCCAACGTAGCCGCTACTTCCGCCATCATATCACGTTTCATCTGACTCAGAGTTCCAAAATGGCGGCTACCTGACACGTCAACCAGCAGCATCACCGTCAACTCGCGTTCTTCTTCAAACACCTTAATATAGGGCTTATTTAGACGAGCAGTCACATTCCAATCTATGCTACGAACATCGTCACCTGGCTGATACTCACGTACTTCAGAGAACGCCATACCGCGGCCCTTGAACTGCGAGTGGTATTCGCCTGCGAAGATATTACGGCTCAACTTACGAGCCTTTATCTCTATCTTCCGTACTCGTTTTAATAGCTCTTCAGAGGTCATTTCTCAATTGTACATTGTAAATTGTCAAATCGTAAAAAATTATGGCACTTGTACTGCGTTCAGCACTTCGGTAATCACATCTTCAGTAGTGATATTATTGGCTTCAGCTTCGTAGGTAAGACCTATACGATGGCGAAGAACATCGTAGCATACGGCACGAACATCCTCTGGAATCACGTAGCCACGGCGATGGATAAAGGCATAAGCACGAGCCGCCAAAGCCAGATTGATGCTTGCACGAGGTGAACCGCCAAACTGAATCATCGGTTTCAAGTTATCCAAACCATACGCCTCTGGCTGACGAGTTGCAAACACAATATCCACGATATATTTCTCAATCTTCTCATCAATATACACTTCGCGAACCACGCTACGCGCTTTTAGAATGTCTGACAATTCCAATATTGGGTTCACGCGAACTTTTTCACCTGTGATATTTTGCTGAATAATACGGATTTCTTCGTCCTTCTTTGGGTAACCTATTACCACTTTCAGCATAAAACGGTCGGTTTGAGCTTCGGGCAACGGATAAGTACCTTCTTGTTCGATAGGGTTTTGGGTCGCTAATACCAAGAATGGCTCATCCAACTTATAAGTCTGCTCACCAATGGTTATTTGACGTTCTTGCATAGCTTCCAAAAGGGCTGATTGCACTTTGGCAGGAGCACGGTTAATCTCATCCGCCAAGACAAAATGGGAGAAGATCGGGCCTTTTTTAACCTTAAACTCCTCTGTCTTCTGAGAATAAATTTGGGTACCCAGCAAGTCCGCAGGAAGCAAGTCGGGAGTAAACTGAATACGACTAAAGTCTGCTTTCACTAACTTTGCCAACGTATTAATTGCCAATGTTTTTGCCAGACCTGGAACACCTTCCAGAAGAATATGCCCATCGGCTAGCAAACCTATCAAAAGGCTTTCTACAAGATGCTTTTGTCCTACAATCACTTGGTTCATGCCCATTGTCAAGGCATCCACAAACGAACTCTCACGCTCAATGCGCTCTTGTAGTTCGCGAATATCTACTGTTGTCTGCATATATGATAATTTTTTATTTTACTACCAGTTTTTTTCACGACAAAATGCCCACCTAAATGAACACTTATTTTATATGCACAAAAACCATGCCAAAGCAATTTTATGCCACAAATGCCCATTATACTCTATACATATACATAGTTTCACCTATCTTTAGTTAGTTATTTATTAGTGATTAATTAGTGATTAATTAGTGATTAGTTAGTGATTCATTAGTGACTGATTGTACTTTACAATGACAATACCTACATTTTTCCCGCATAAAAATTAAGAAGTACATAAAAAATCTGCCCAAGAGGTTGTATATTCAAAAAAAATGTTGTACCTTTGCACGATATTTGTGCTGAAAGCACATTGCATCATGATAGACCAACGAAAGAAATGAAGAATATTGCTTTTATTATTAATCCTATTGCGGGAACAAAAGTCAAGAACCGCGTAGCAAAATTAATCCGTGAGTCGCTTGACACGCAGCAGTTTGCTCCTACCATAGTAGTCACTGAATATGCGGGGCACGCTACGCAATTAGCACAGCAGTTCGCCATGCAGGAATACTATGCAGTCGTAGCCGTAGGAGGCGATGGAACCATCAATGAGGTCGCTAGCGGATTGATTGGCTCTAACACTGCTCTTGGAATCATACCTAACGGAAGCGGAAATGGTTTTGCACGCCACCTAGATATTTCCACCAGAATGAACAGAGCTATGGAGATGCTCAACAATAGCGAAGTTATCAACGTGGACTACGGAGTGGTCAACGATAAACCGTTCTTCTCCACTTGCGGCGTAGGATTTGATGCGGTTGTTGCACAGGACTTCTCCGATAGTAGCCGTGGACTCAAAGGATACGTACAGAGTATCTTCAAGGATCTCTTCCAATATCAACCTGAAACGTATCATTTAGAGGGAGAAGGATTTGACATAACCACCAAAGCATTCCTTGTTAACTTCGCCAACGCGGGGCAGTGGGGCTATGATGCGTATATCGCGCCAAAAGCCAGTGTACAAGATGGTTGGTTGGATGTAGCTATTGTCAGCGAATTTCCTATGACCGCAGCTCCTGGATTAGCACTCAGCCTATTCACCAAAGATATTGATGAAAAATTGCACATGAACACTATCCGCGTGAAAGAATTAACACTAACACGAGAAAAAGAAGGCATCGCACATATTGATGGAACACCTATCACTATGCCGGCTACTTTACATGTAAAAATCATAGAAGACGGATTAAAAGTTTTAGTAAAAAAGCGTTTTTAACTCAATGACAATATTATGACCATTAAAATCATCAACAAAAGCAACAACCCGCTACCACGTTACGAAAGCGAACAAGCAGCTGGAATGGATATTCGTTGCCATTTAGCACAAGCTGTCACACTACAACCACTGGAGCGCAAACTATTGCCTACTGGCTTATACATAGAACTACCCGCAGGATACGAAGCACAAATCCGCCCTCGAAGTGGACTAGCACTAAAGCGCGGATTAACAGTACTCAACACCCCTGGAACCATTGACGCGGACTACCGCGGAGAAATTGGGGTCATACTCATCAACCTCAGCAACGAACCACAAACCATCGAACCAGGCGAGCGGATATGCCAAATGGTCATAGCAAAACACGAGCAACCAGAATTGCTCGAGGTAAATATCTTGGGAGAAACCGAGCGAGGAGCCGGAGGATTCGGACACAGTGGCGTTAAGTAAGACTAGCACATTGAACAAGAGTAACAAAATATGGATTCTTCTATGGATGTTGTTTTGCGCGACATCCCTATGCCCTCTACATGCCAGAACCGTTAAACAAGACACACTGACTGCGGAGGAGCGACAACAGTTCTTGTATTACTTCTATGAGGCTCAAAGGCTTATACAAATAGGCGACACACATCTTGCAGAGCCGCTTATAGATTTCTGCTATGCATTAAAACCCAACGATGCCACAGTCAACAACTATAAGGGGATGTATGCACGAATACATGGAGATTCTTTAGCCATGGATAGTTTTTTCCGTCAAGCATACCTATTAGAGCCAGAAGAATATTGGTACAACCACCATGTACTGCTTTTGCAAAGCGAACAGAAATGGGCACTAAAGTTAGCGGTCACACAAATGGAAGAATTGGTTCAACAGGACATACAAGACGAGGAATTATACACACTCTTACAAAAAGCCTATATTCAACTCAAGCAATATCGCCGAGCATTGAAAATGCAAGATCAGTTAGACTCTATCAGTGGATACGATGCCAAGAGCGCTATATACAGATATCGCATCAATGCCATGCTAGGAAACGAAAAACAAGCCATATACGAGGTAGAGCGATACCTAGAAATGGATCCTGACTACTATCAGTTCCAGATGTTCCGTATGCAGTTATACGAGCAGACAAAGCAACCGGCGGAAAAGATGTTAGAGGCTTATGAAGCCGTCTTGCGATTAGACCCACGCAACATACCAGTAATGAATAATCTGGCATGGACACTATGCCTTATGGGAAAAGATTTATTACGTGCGGAACAATTATCCCGTACCACTATCATGCGTGACCCTACTAATCCCATATATCTGGACACATATGGATGGATTCTACATTTGTTGGGGGACTGCGAATCAGCGCTTTTCTACCTTGAAACGGCTATTGAACACAGTGAAGAACCGATTGACAAAGAAATATTGACGCATTACAAAAAGGTACAAAAAGCATGCAAGTAAATAAGCGTATCATACCTACCCTGCTGATTATCGTATTGATAATCTTTTCTTCGTGTTCTATCAGCAGAAAAACCACAGCAAGATACCAAACACTTTCACAAAAAGCACAAGTAACACTCAATTGGGAACAAAAGCAATACTCCATCACTGGCCTTGTCAAAGTATGGAGAAACGAATTAGTAGCAATATCAATACAACCTATGCTAGGCATTGAGATGTTCCGCATTGAAGCCACGCCCGATAGTGTATTGATATTTGATAAGATCAATAGGAGGTACGTAGCTGGAACATATGCCGAATTACAATGGATTGTTGGTAATAAGATGTCCTACAAAACAATTCAAGACTTTGTATCGCGACAAGTTAAAAAGGAGAAAAAGCCCTTACAAGTGTCTATCACTGCTGGAACACAGCAACTCTCTTTATCATGCACCTTCTCTAACAGAGAGCATAACACACTGCAACCACCTACACGAATAAAAACCAGTAATTACAAACTAGTCACTCTACAAGAGATATTACCTATATGAAGTTAAGAGGCATCATTTACATATTATGCTTATTAGTATTGCCTGTCACGGCACAAAATGTCAAGGAACTACAACGCCAACAACAAGAATTACAAGAGCAATTAGCAGAAACAGCCAAAATGCTCAAGCAAACTAAACAAAATGAGACGGCTACAGAGAACAAGCTCAACTTGTTGAACAACGACATTAAAACACGCAAAAAACTCATCCGCAATATTCAAGGCGAAATCAATGCCCTCAACGGAGAAATGGGAACACTACGCCAAAAGCGTTCTGATCTACAGAAAGAGTTAGAAGCATGCAAGGATGATTATGCGCGGCTCATTCGAGAAACGCATTACGCCGACATGCAACAATCACCACTATTATTCCTACTTTCTGCCGAAAACTTCCAACAATTGGTACGACGTATGCAATATATGCAACAGTTCGCTGCATATAGAAAAGAACAGGTAAAAAAAATTGAAACTTTGCAAGAGCAGATTGATATACAAAATAACCTGCTAGAGGAAAGGAAAAGCAATAGATCGACTGCATTACAATCACAAAAACGAGAGCAGGATAAACTCACCAGAGATGAGAGAAAGCAAAAAGACATGCTGCAATCATTAAAAAAACAAGAAAAGAACCTACTCGCAAAGCAAAAAGAACAGCAGAAAAAAGTGGATGCGCTCAACAAACAAATTGAAGAGTTGATTGCTAAGCAAGTACGCACTACCACTACGCTCACTAAAGAACAACAACTCATTGCTGGAGGATTTGAAGCCAATCAAGGACGATTACCTTGGCCTGTGGAAAAGGGATTTATCAGTGGATTTTTCGGTAAGCACCAACATCCTATTCACGAGCATGTCACCATCAATAACAAAGGAATATACCTACAAACAGTCAATGGTGCCAATGCTAGAGCTATTTATGAAGGAGAAGTCACTAGTTGCGCACAAGTAGGTGGATACTATGCAGTCATTGTACAACATGGTAATTACAGAAGCGTTTATTCCCCACTTAAGAAAATACATGTCAAACAAGGGGACAAAATAAAAGCAAAACAAGCTATCGGAGAAATAGTCACCAATACAAGTGAAGATAATAAAACAGAACTATACTTCCAAATTTACAAGGATCGTACCATCCTTAACCCTAGTCTATGGCTAGCACAATAATAGTTGAAACAATGAAAACAAAGAATAATTAAAACAGCAAATAATATTAAGTATGAAAACAACAAAGATATTTTGCTTACTCTGCATGATAATGTTGATAAGCGGTTGTAAAAGAGACAATTGGCTCGACTGGAAAACGCAAAACGAATTATGGCTCACACAAAATGCCTTGAAGGAAGGGGTGATTACCACACCTACAGGATTGCAGTATAAGTGTATCGAGCCTGGATGGGATAAGTCGGCACGACCAGATGATGCTAAAGTGGTAACCATTGATTACCAAGGTAAGATGATTAACGGCTACATCTTCGATTCAACGGAAAGATATACGGAATATGTCAGTTCGTTTGTCGCTGGATTTTCTGAAGGACTCAAAAAGATGAATCAGTTTGGTCTCTATGAATTCTACATACCTTACTACCTAGCATATGGAGAAAGTGGCAGTGGAACAGAAGGCACCGAACGATTTATCCCCCCTTATTCTACACTCATCTTCCGCGTCTACTTGCACAGCATAAACTAAAGGTACATACCTTATTTAGATGAAGAATATAGCATTCCTCATAGGATTACTATTTGTATTGGTAGCATGCGAAGATGTCAACCGCAGGAGTTCCGTGCCTAATATGCCTGTCAACTACACAGTACACATCACGCGAGAGCATCCGCATTTCGTAGTCGAGAATGGTTTTCAAACTATGACTATTATTAAAAAGCAGTTTATAGAAGACTATATCGGCTATGCGGGTTTGCTTATTTGGGTAGGTATGGACAACGAATACCATGCGGCAGACCTGTGTTGTCCGTATTGTGTACAACGCAATAGGCCTTTGGAGGTGGATGGATTATTTGCCGTATGCAAACTATGCGGAGAGCAATATGATATCAGTTATGGCATAGGAAATCCCACCAAAGGAGTAACTAAGGAACCACTAAAGCGATACAACACGTCATATCGTAATATGGCGACAGGAGCGCAATTACATATTTTTAACTAATTACATTATGCTCAGTATTTACAAGGCATCAGCGGGTAGTGGTAAAACGCATACGCTCACCAAAGAGTATCTAATCATGCTATTTCGTGAGTATCAAAACATGCGCGATCACTTCACACCACACAGCCGTATCTTAGCGGTAACATTTACAAAGAAAGCTACCGCTGAAATGAAAGAACGAATACTGAAAGCATTATATCTCTTATCTATCAAGCCTAAGAAGTCTAAGTTCTGCAAAGAATTAATCAACAGACTCAATATAGACATCACCACCCTACAAACACGGGCAAGGCAGTTACTCATTATTATTCTAAAAGATTATAACCACTTCTCTGTTTCTACCATTGATGGCTTTTTTCAGCAGGTCGTACGAACATTCGCACTAGACTTAGACCTCTCTACTACCTACGATATCGCATTGGATGGCGATGAAGTAGTACAGCAAGCGGTGGACGATATCTTCAGACGCATAAAGTTACAACAAGAGTGCAACCAAGAAATCATATCATGGATTACTGAATTTGCACAATATAATCTAGATGAAAATGCATCGGGTAATCTACATCGAGACATTAGTGCATTTTCTAAGCAACTAAACAAAGAAGAGGTCAAACGATATATTAGACAGCTTCAGGACTTCTTCAAAAAAAAGAAAAACATCAAAGACTATCAATCCGTTTTAGAACAAATCATAGTCAATATCACTCAACGCATCACGGCAATTCAACAAAAGGCAACCCAGTGGATTACAAATGTAGAAGGAATTAAGGCCGATGCGGTAACAGCCTTTACAAAATCCGTTGCTGAATTGCTAGACAAAGGATTAAATAAAACGTTCTTGAAGGTGCTGGACCAGCCTGACACCTTGTTCGTTAAAAGCAAGACTTCAAAAGAGCAACAAGCATATATCCGTTCGCTGTATGAGCAGCACTTACAGCCTTTGTATCAAGAAATGGCCAATATATTTAGCCACGAATGGATTGATTACCATACAGCTAATGCTATATCCAAATATCTATACACAGTTGGACTGCTGCAAGATGTAGCTGGACAAATTGAGGAAACCAATCGCCAAATAGGACGCGTTCCTATATCAGATGTGAATATGCTAATCCACGATGTGATCGATGAGCAAGAAGCACCATTCATCTACGAACGTATGGGACAATACCTGCATCACTATATGATTGATGAATTTCAGGATACTAGTTCTTTACAATGGAGTAACTTCTACCCGCTCATAAGCGAAGCAGAAGGAAAAGGTTGTGACAACCTTATTGTTGGAGATGTAAAGCAAAGTATTTACCGATGGCGCAACTCAGATTGGAAGTTACTCAATGGAGTGCATGAGGAATTTCTCCATGTCCAATTACCACCCATGGAAGAGAATTGGCGAAGTGCTAAATTATTGGTAGATGAAAACGAACTATTGATTAGCGAATATGCTAAATGGGTAGCTAAATACTTCAAGAGTCAAGGGTGGGATGAAGACACGCCATTAGCTGACATGGCCATATCTATATACGATAGAAAGGCCATCCATCAAGTGGCTCAACAGAAACTAGCAGGACATTTTCAATTGAGTTTCTTTGTAGCGGACCATGAAGACCTCATTCAACAAACGCTAGAAGCGGTACACATACAGTTACAGCAGTTGCAAGAAGAAGGTATTGAATGGCGCAAAATTGCTATGCTTGTACGACGTGGAGGAGACGCTGAACTTTTGGCACATTATCTTATTGAAAAGGGGTATCCCGTAGAATCAGCAGAAGGCATGCGTATTCAGTCGCATCCTGCTATACAATTATTGGTAGCTATTATGCAGCGGGAAGTACAACCACAAAATGAAGTCATACAACATATTATTTTAGATCTACATGCACCTTTTTCTGAGAAAGAAGAAGCAGGCATCAAAGCGGCAGTACAGTTACCGTTATACCAAGCTGTACAGGAGATTATTAACACACTGAAGCTCGCTGAGCAGAATGGAGCGCTACCATACCTTACTGCGTTTCAGGATCAAATATACCAATTCACACAAAGACGGGTTTCCGATATTCCTAGTTTCCTTGAATATTGGGAAAAGAAAGCGGATAAAGCCACTATTCCTTCTTCACCAGTTGTAAATGCGATACGCATATTGACCATCCATAGTGCCAAAGGTCTGGAGTATGATGTAGTTATGTTACCTTTCCTCAATTGGGATATCCAGCGTACGTATATCGGAGAAATATTCTGGTGCCATCCCAAAGTACAACCCTTCGAGCAGATGCCACTAGTAGCTGTCCCCCTTTCTTCCAAATTGCTCAATACACATTTTAGAAAAGAATATATTGAAGAGATTATATCACAATATGTGGACAATCTTAATCTTACTTACGTAGCCTTCACACGACCCGTATCACGTCTTTACGCATACGGACAGATGTACAAAGGAACTAAAGATAAACCACAACTCAGTAAGATCAGTCATTTACTATCCTATTTGTACGACCATGTGATTGAAGAGAATCACTCACTGCTGCAAGGTAACGATGAAGAGGGATATACCTACATCCGAATCAGCGAAAAACCAGAGCCTGAGCCGGATACTGATGCTCAACAAGATGACGAAGAGGAAGAAAAACCTATAAATAGAGATGCTAGTTATATATCTTCGCCTATTGATAAACGACTTCAATTACGCAGCAGAGCCGAAAATGATTTCTCGGAGGACACCCCTCTAGAAACTATTGATTTAGGTATTCTCATGCATGAGTGGCTAGCACAAATTATCACGTGGCAGGATGCACCAGCTGCCCTAGAAAGAATGATATTAGATGGAAGAGTCACTCCTAGATTGCAAACCATAATGCAGCAACAACTGCAAGACCTACAACAACTTCTACAGCGAGAAGGGAAAGAAATATGGTTTACCAATCCTGGAATGGTTTACAATGAGAATAATCTTCTCACTACTACAGGTAAGATTCAACGCCCTGACAGACTAATGATTAACGGAAAAAAAGCCACGGTCATTGATTATAAATTTGGACAAGAACACCCCAAAATATACCAAGAACAGTTACGTAACTACATGTTGATACTTGAACAGATGGGTTATTCCGTAGAAGCCTATCTCGTGTATGTAGCGCAACAGAAAATAGAACTAATACGATAGCATAATGATCACAAACGAACAAATCATATCTATTGGAAAACTCACCAGAACGCATGGAAAACATGGTGAAATTCAATGTCTAATGAGCAATGAGTATTGGGATAACACCGATGCAACGTTCCTTATCCTCAATATTGATAATATCTTTGTTCCTTTCCGTGTACTTAACTGGCGAGGAAAAGGTAGCGATTCGCTCATATTTCAATTAGATAATATTACGGATGAGCAGTCTGCGCAACAACTAATAGGATGTCAGGCATATATGCTCCTCTCCGACATGAACGAAGAGGATGAAGTCATGCCGACATGGCAAAGCCTCATGGGGTATCGTGTCGTAGATACAGACCAAGGCGAAATCGGAACAATCACGGACGTAGATGAAACGACAATCAATACCATCGTCACTCTCAACAACAAGCAATTGATTCCTTTACATGAGGACTTTATCATCAATATCGAACCGGACAAACAACTAATCACTATTTGTTTACCATTTATTTTTACAAAAGAATAAATCATGCAGAAGACTACCATACAAGAGATGAACCGCCTCACCCCAGAGGCTTTTCAAGAAGCCCCAAAAGTGCCACTCATTGTGGTGCTTGATAATGTTCGTAGCCAACACAATATAGGTGCAGTCTTCCGCACAGCTGATGCGTTCTGCCTACAAGGTGTGTGGCTATGCGGGATTTGCTGTTGCCCACCCAACAATGAGATTCATAAAACGGCTCTTGGAGCAGAACTCACAGTAAATTGGCGATACTTTGAACAAACAATTGATGCAGTTAAAGCCCTACAAGCCGATGGTTATGTCGTTTATGCCATAGAGCAAGCGCATGGGGCAACCATACTAAGCAACCTGCAACTACCTCAGCACCAAAAGACGGCTATCATTATGGGGCACGAAGTATTTGGTGTGCAACAAGAGGTAGTAGATGCTGCAGACGGTTGTATAGAGATTCCACAATATGGCACCAAGCACTCGCTCAATGTCAGTGTTACAGCAGGAATAGTGATGTATCAACTAAGCAATATGCTCCGATAAATAGCCCAATAACTCGATCATAAATAAATTGTAAATTGTCCTATCGTACATTAACATTATTGGCTCCTGCTCGCGATTTGGAAGTGGGAAAAGCAGCTGTTCAAGCGGGTGCTGATGCTATATATATTGGTGCACCTGAGTTTGGCGCGCGACAAGCTGCAAGCAACTCGTTGGAGGATATCGCTGAATTGGTTCAATATGCCCATCGCTTTGGCGTTCAAGTACTTGTCACGCTCAACACATTACTCCATACAGATGAGTACCCTCGCGCATGCGCGCTCGCGCACGATTTATATAAGGTGGGAGTTGATGCACTTATTATTCAAGACCTACATCTATTACAATGCGATTTACCACCTATTCGCCTACATGCATCCACGCAATGTGACAATCGTACTCCCGAGCAGGTACTTCATCTGCAGCGACTCGGTTTCCGTCGTGCCGTACTCGCCCGCGAGCTATCTATAGAACAAATCACTCAGATTCACCACGCTATACAACACTACACCACACTACACGACACTGCACCTTCCATCGAACTCGAAGCTTTTATACATGGTGCTCTATGCGTGAGTTACAGTGGTCGTTGTTACCTATCCGAAGTACTAATGAATCGGAGTGCCAATCGTGGTTGCTGTGCACAACTCTGCCGCCAACGATACGACCTTCTAGATAAAGATGGCAACGAAATTATAGATGACTACGGACAACCTATACACCAACGTTACCTACTATCGCTGCAAGACATGGACCGCAGTCTCTATCTTGAAGAAATGGTAGAAGCAGGCATAACCACCTTCAAGATTGAGGGACGACTCAAAGATCGAGATTATGTGACCAACGTTGTCGCATATTACCGACAACTACTTGATAAATTAATCGGCTGTAACCCTAACTTGCAACATGCCTCTACGCGCTCTATCTATCAATATAACTTTACCCCCTATCCCGCCAAGACCTTCCACCGCGGACAGACAGACTACTTTCTTCACAAGCGAACACCCAACATGGCAAACTGGCAAACACCGAAATCTACAGGTGAAGAGATTGGCAAAGTCATCGAAGTACGTGGCAAAGCAATACGGGTGCAATTATTACCCCAAATAGTTTTGCACAACGGCGATGGTTTGTGCTACGCAGACAAAGGATTTGCTATCAATCGAATAGAAGTTGATTGGATTTATCCGAATATTCAGGTCTCAGGTTTCGGGAATCAATTAATCGGTAAAACGTTATATAGAAATCTAGACAACGAATTTCTGCATTCGCTCCATGCTGAGCGCCGTATACCCGTAGATATTCGCTTTGCCGCAATAGAAAAAGGGTATCGCCTCACTATTGGGGAAAAGACTGTTGTCTTCCCTGCAGAGCATCAACCTGCTATCAACCCAGAACAGTCGTTGCGAAATATCATTCAGCAACTTTGCAAACTCGGTGATACTGATTTCCTTGTCAAGGACATCTATATTTTTGACTTCGGAATACCATGCACCGACTCATTCCCATATTTCATCCCAACAAGCCAGCTCAACCAATGGCGCAGAGAAACTACAAATGCTAAATAGTAAGTCGTCAAATAGTAAATCCCTCATGACTTGTAAGTATTGCATACTCTACGAGTTAGGACATTGTAGGAAAATCAACCCTATGACCAACGAACCACGCTATCTGCGTTTGCAGAATGGCACGATCCTCACCCTAGAGTTCGACTGCAAAAACTGCGAAATGAAGATCTTGAAACAGTAGAACTCTTAATAATCCTTAGAACTTCTTAGAACCTTTGAAATTATACAAGATATGGCTGCACATCAAGTAAATGTATATTTTTGGTTAATTGACACCATTGCTTCGGGCAATCTAACACGTGAAGATATTAATCGTCGTTGGGCTCACTGCCGCTACAACGATGATGGAGAGGAGGAATTTCCTGAGCGTAAATTTCATCGCTACAAGGATGATATACAAGAAATCTTTGATGTCACCATCCGTTGCAACAAATCATGTGGTAATGTATATTACATTGAAAATAAAGATGATATATCAGGTGGTTTTACGCGTAAGTGGTTGCTAAACGCCATGGCTGTCCACTCCATGTTAGATCAGGCAGAAGATATCAATAGTTGCGTGCTATACGAAGATATTCCAGAAGGGACACAGTTCCTCAGCATGATTGTGGATGCAATATCCCAACGCACGCAGTTGCAATTGACCTATCATAGTTTCAATAGACAAGAGGAATACTCTCTGACACTTTCTCCTTATTGCCTAAAGGTGTTTAAACAACGTTGGTATGTAGCGGGGTGTCCTTCTACTCACCCCGATGAAACGCGCATTTATGCCCTTGACCGCGTTAAGGTGATGCGCCCCACTACAGATAGTTTTATATATCCCAAAGATTTCGATGCTAATGCTTTTTTTGCACCATATTATGGCGTCTTCCGTAATGCTGCGCCTACTAAAGTACTGATTGAGGCTTCGGCAAAATCCGCACAATATCTCCGTCTCTTACCGCTACATAAATCCCAAAAAGAGCTTAGCCAATTCAATGGCAATACTTTTTTTGAGTTTTACATTGCGCCAACACTTGATTTTATTCAAGAACTACGAACTCATGGTACGGATATTCGTGTGAGAGAACCTGAAGAACTAGTCCAGATCTTCCGTGAAGAGGCTAAAAAAGCATACGAGATGTATTGCGAATAAACAATTTAATCGAAAAAAATAGGTGTTTTATATAAAAAGGTGCAAAAATTGCACTTTTTTTTTATTTTTATTGAGGTTATGACAAGTTTTAGCAGTATCTAATAGTACCTTTGCACCCGAAATCAGATAACTGAGTTTTACGTATTAAGTGTCAACTATTAACTATTAAATATTATGCAACTAGAATTTAACTTCAACTCAAAGGATTTACAAACAAACGCTAAAGAATTTTTTAGTAATATGTATAGTATTCTTATATGGATGCAAATTTTATCCACTCATCATTAAAAATATATGAGATAACTCTAAAATATTCACTTTAAATTTTTTATACTTATGACAACAACTAGTTCCAAGGTGAATCAGTTCACCCCTACATCTTCAAGTACTCCAACCCGTATGCACAACTATCGTGCTCATCTTCGTACTATCACCAATGGTTTAACAGAAATGGCGAAAGCAGCAGGAAGAAAAAAATACACTTGCAATCAATTGCTTCGCGAATGTTATAACTTGGTAGATGCAGAGTTCCACACATATGAACAGTGGAAAGAGCAAGGAGCTTTTGTACGTAAGGGACAACATGCTTATCTCTTCTGGGGGAAACCTATTACAAACGAAAAAGGAATAAAATATTGTCCTGTAGAATTTCGTTTTTGCCGTGAACAAGTACAATTTAAGCAAGTATAGTAAAAAAAATTTGCATCTTTAGGAAAAAAGTAGTACCTTTGCAGAAAATATATATTGGGTACTATGGTAAAAATACTTGTGATAGATGATGAGCGTGCCATTCGCAACACGTTGAAAGAGATTCTAGAATTTGAAAGTTATAGCGTGGATATTGCAGAGAATGGTCGTATTGGTTTGGAACGTGCATTGGCAGGCACATATGATTTGATTTTCACCGATATCAAGATGCCAGAGATGGATGGTATGGAGTTTTTAACAGCATACCGCGAAGGTATTCTCCAACAAAATAACGAAGAAGCTCCTGTAGTCGTAATTACAGGCCATGGTTCGGTAGATGCTGCTGTTGAGTCACTAAAATCAGGTGCTTTTGATTTTATTCAGAAGCCATTGGATCTCAACCGATTACTACTAACAGTCAAACATGCACTTGACCACAAATCATTGGTGCAAGAGACCAAGGTATTACGTAAAAAAATCGGTAAGCGCAATCAAATGATAGGTGAAAGTGCCGCTATTACACGCGTGCGTACAATTGTTGATAAGGTAGCGTCTACAGAAGCTCGTGTACTTATCACAGGCTCTAATGGTACTGGTAAAGAGGTGGTTGCACATCTCATTCATGAAAATAGTCAACGTGCTAAAGGACCTATGGTGGAAGTTAACTGTGCAGCAATACCTAGCGAATTGATCGAAAGTGAACTATTTGGACACATGAAGGGTAGTTTTACAGGAGCAGTAAAAGATCGTGCTGGCAAATTCGAACAAGCTGATGGAGGGACACTCTTCTTGGATGAGATTGGCGATATGAGTTTATCGGCTCAAACAAAAGTGCTAAGAGCATTACAAGAAAATGAAATCACCCGAGTAGGTAGCGACAAAACTATCAAAGTAAATGTACGTATCGTAGCGGCTACCAACAAGAATCTGCAACAAGAGATTGAAAAAGGTAATTTCCGAGAGGATTTATATCATCGTTTAAATGTAATACCTATTCACGTGCCTGACCTGAAAGAACGGAAAGAAGACATCCCATTGTTAGTCAACCACTTCATCCATTTGATTTGTTCGGAACAAGGCTGGAAAAACAAGGATATCAATGAGGAAGCAATTCAGGCATTGCAGCAGCACAATTGGCCAGGTAATATTCGCGAATTGCGCAATGTGATTGAGCGTCTCATTATTCTATCAGGTGATACGATCACGGCAGAAGACGTCAATTTGTACATCTGATTATGTTTTTGCGCGAGCTTAGCATATTAAATTATAAAAACATCCGAGAAGCTACTCTACGTTTCTCGGATAAACTCAATTGCTTTGTTGGGCTAAATGGTCAGGGAAAGACCAATCTATTGGATGCCATTTACTACCTTAGTTTCACCAAGTCTGCATACAATACGATTGACAGCCAGAACATTATGCACCATGAGGAGATGGCGATGATTCAAGGCCGCTATCATTTTGACGATTCCCTGTCAAAGGATGATGAGACTATCTCTTGTGGTATCAAACGAGGCATTAAAAAGCAATTCCGCCGTGGGAAGAAAGACTATAAACGTCTTATTGAACATATTGGATTGATTCCACTAGTGATGGTTAGTCCACAAGATAATGAGCTCATCAGCGAGGGCAGCGATGAACGTAGGCGCTTTATGGATGGAGTGATATCGCAGTACGACAAGACCTATCTAGAGCATCTAATGCAATACAACGCTTTGCTCAAGCAACGTAATGCGCTATTAAAACAATACGAAGACCATACCAACCAAGCACCTATAGAGCTATTTGAAGTAATTGAGATTCAAATGGTTGAGCACGCATTATACATCTACGACAGACGTACGAACTTCATTCAGCGCTTTGTACCAGAATTTCAGAAGGTGTATACTGCTATTTCTGGTGATAGCGAGCAAGTATCACTTCAATATGTATCGCAATTGCAAGAGCGAGATCTACAAGAATCATTTGCCCGCACACGACAACGCGATTTGATAGTGGGTTGGACCACACAAGGTATTCATAAGGATGAATTAGACATGCGTATGGGTGAGCACCCTCTCAAACGAGTAGGTAGCCAAGGGCAGCAAAAATCCTATTTACTTGCCATGAAGTTAGGGCAAGCTATCTTTCTTGGCAAACCAATATTATTATTAGATGATATCTTTGATAAACTCGACTCCGAGCGCGTCGAACGTATTATTCAATTGGTCAGCGGGGATAGTTTCGGACAGATATTCATCACCGACACTGACCGTCAGCATTTGACTACCATGTTTAAGCAAGTGCCGCATACTGCATCTGTATTCCAAGTAACCAATGGCGTGTTTGAAGAAAAACACGAATAATAGCATATCGCCCTATTCTTTTTTTTATCCTTTTCTTTGGAAAAAAGTATCTTTCCTTAATAATCACGTGCGTGCGCGCGTGGGATATTTGCATATTCCAAATACTTATATTAATTTTGCAGCGTATTTTGGATTTTTATGCGGTGTTTTCATCACATAAATCTTAAAAATTGAAATAATATTAACAAACAAAATAATTTATGAAAAAATTCTACTCAATGCTATTAGCGATGATGCTGATGCTAGTTGCTAATAGCTTGCAAGTTTTTGCACAACAAGTACCTAACCCAAGTTTCGAGGACTGGAGTGGCGAGAAATTTGATGGCAACATTCAACCTAAAGATTGGTATGTTAGCAACATCAGTCAAGCAGGATTCAATTTTAACCTTGCCAATCGCGAAGGTGGTCATTCTGGATCTTATAGTTTGATGGTCAAAGACACCGAAGTTGGAGCCGTGGGCATCACAGAGTTATCCCCGGGCTACTTCTCTTTGGGTAAACCATGGAGTTATATTGATGGTCTAAACACCAATACTGCTACAGCAGGTACTTCGGGCGGTATTAAGTTCACCCATCGTCCTGATACTATGTCAGTTTGGATTAAGCGTACTGGTCCTAACGTAACAGCAGAGGACTTCTACCTTCTCTACTATGCATGGTCTGGTACTGCAAAAGCAGATAGTTACAAAAACAAATCTAATGGTTGTTCTTCCGCCCCACAAATCAACGAAGAGAGCGACATTCGTCAGGCATTGGATGCCAATGAGTGTGGTACTACTCAGTTGGCTAACCAAATAGCTGAAGGTATGTGGCGCGAGAAGAAGGAGTATGGCGAGTGGACGAATATCCGCGTGCCTATTTACTATTTCAACGATGATGTGCCAGAAATGATGAACATGATTTTCTCGGCATCTAACTACCCTAACTTCCGTGCGAAGGACGGATTGTACAAGGATAATGCACTTTATGTGGATGATATAGAGCTTATCTATTCATCTAAGGTTGATAAACTCTATATCCGTGAAAGAGAGTGGAAGGCTTTCGACCCTAATAGTACGGAGGAGCAAATATATTCGGTAGGTAAGGCCACTGAGATTCCTGCTGTATTTGGTGTACGCGGTGCGGGTTCACTGACCAACGCACGCGGTACAACCGTAAAATTCCCAGGACGTAAACTCACTGACAGCGAGTTTCAGATAGTGCAACAAGGCACTATTGATGGCGAGCCTATGATTATTCAAGTGAACTCCACCGATGGTGGCAGTTCCACCACTTACAAGATTAAGTTCGTTTCCGCAGCATCAAACAATGCTCGCCTTGCGGACATCCAAGTGAATGGCAGCAATATCGATGGTTTCAACGCATATCTCAATACCTATAATGTGCAATTGCCTTACGGTACAACCGAAGTGCCAGTTGTTACTGCTACTGCGCAAGACGGTGGTGCTACGGTGACTATCACGCAGCCTACCAGTACTACAGGAACAGCCACTATCCATGTGGCAGCTGCTGATGGTACTACCACCAACACCTACACGTTGAATTTCTCTGTAGCACAACTATCCGATAACACATTGCAAGCAATTTATATGGATGGAGAGCTTGTGCCTGGTTTTATGCCTACCAAGAACAACTACACCATCTCATTGCCTTTGGGTACAACCGAAGCACCTCTAATCACTTGGCAATCAGCATATGCAGATGGCGAGCAAACGATTGCTCTTGTTAAGAACAGTCTGACGGAGGGTGCACAAATCACTGTGTCGGCTCCTGCGGCTACAGCTACTCGCACCTACAAACTGACCTACAAGATTGAGGCATCATCCTATGCATATTTGGCAGGTATCAGCCTAGATGGTCAACCTATCGAGGGCTTCACTCCTGAGCAAACCAGTTATTCCTTCACATTGCCTATTGGCACTACCACTTTGCCAGCTATAACTTGGACACAAGGTGACCCTTATCAGAGTGTAGCTATCACTGAAGGTGGTGTGAATGGTACCACCCGCATTGTGGTGACAGCTGCTGCTGGCAACACCGTGACGTATCGTCTGACATTCAACACAGAAGAATCCTCCAACAATACATTGCAAGGTATTGCATTGGACGGGACACCACTAGAGGGTTTCCATCCTGATTCGCTCAACTATACCATCACCTTACCTGCTGGCACTACCACTTTGCCAGCCGTAACCTATACACAAGGCGATGAGTATCAGACTATAACGCTCAGCACCAGTACTGCCACACGCACCGTACGCATCATCGTAAAGGCTGGCGACGGTTCGTCACGTGTTTACACCCTGACCTTCGAGGTGGAGAAATCGGCGAATGCACTGCTGAAGATGATTTACCTCAATGGTGATAGTCTAGAGAACTTCACCCCTGACCAATTGACCTATACTGTGGCACTGGAGCAAGAGAACATTCCTGACATCACGGTAGATCAGAACCCTAATCAAAAGGTAAACATCACACAACCAGCTAGTTTCGGTATAGCGCACATCACGGTTCAACCTGAGGTAGGTACGCCTGTTGAGTATGCTATTACCTTTGTATCTGCCGCTGAGCCTACTATCCCTGAGTTCGCTGCAGACTCTTTCCCATTGTCATCGGATGTATCGTTGGCTGCTATTTATGTCAACGGAGCATTGTATTTGGAGAATCCAACCGCTCAGACCTATACCTACGACCTCCCATGGCGTACTGCACAAGTGCCATCGGTGGTACCTGTAGCAGGTGCATTGGGACAGACTATCACTATGACTAGCGTGAGTCTCAGCCAAACCACTACTATCCACGTAGTGGCAGCAGACGGCACGACCGCTGCGGACTATGCTATCGCTTTCCCAGTGGCTAAGAGCAACAACACACAACTAGAGTCTATTGATGTGGATGGAATTACATTCGATTACGACCCTACGAAGCGCGAGTATCTAATCACGTTGCCTTACCAGACTACCACACTTCCTGCTATTACCTTTATCAAGGCAGAGGCGGAGCAAACAGTAGAGCTCTGCACGAATGGACTAACTGCTCCTACAACGATTAAGGTAACTGCTGAAGATGGCACAGAGGGCACCTATACCCTTAATTTCCAAGTGCAATATGCCGACAAGGAGAATATCCTGCAATCTATCATTGTGGACAATGTCGGTCCATTGGATTTAACTGCGGGTACAGACCTTGTTGCCACTTTGCCATATGGAACAACGGACGTGAACTTCACCTATGTTAAGAACTACCCTGAGCAGACGGTGACTATCATCAACGGAGGAGCGACAGCACCTTCTACCATTACGGTAAAAGCGGACGACCCTGCTAAAGCAGCGACTGTTTATACGATTACTCCTAGCGTAGCACCATACGACCCTGCTATGTTGTTGGATCTGCAAGTGAATGGAGAAACATTGCCACAATTCCAACCTAATGTATATAACTATGTGGTATCTGTGGCTGACCAACCTGCCATTACGTGGACGGCAGCAGCCAACGCAGAGGTGCTTGATGAGGGCAACACCAAAGAGATGGTATTGACTGTTGAGAACGATGGCTACACGCACACATATACGGTTACTTATTATTACCCAGGCGACTTGACTTTTGATCTTGGTTTTGAAGAGTGGGTAAGCCATAAGAATGAGAATACGGGCGAGACAGGTGCATATCCTAAAGGTTGGTACGCTCCTATCAATGCTATTACTTCTAACGATAAAGGTACATATTACCCAAATGAGAACACAAAAGAATCTACCGACAAGACGCAAGGCGAGAAGGGTGCACAATTAAATACTACTTATTTGTTAACCTCAGCAGATGCTATGCCTGGCTTTATCTCGCTATCTCAACCAACAGTAGTGGTTGGATATTGGGCCTTAGGAGCTCATACCCCATCTACTCTGTCTTTTGGTTCTCCACGTGCGTTCCGCAACACACCTGACCAAGTGCAATTGGATTATAAATACCAAGAGCACAAGAACAAAGCCAACGGTTGGCGCTTTATCTATAATGCCAACGGGAAAAAGCAAGTGGAGTACGCACAGGCATTTGCTGGTATGGATAAAAACTGGCACACACTTACGCAGGACATTAGTTATGCAGCAGATCATGAGCCAATGACGTTGGATATCTTGATTAGTGCAGCTCCATCGGATGTTCTAAATGATTATTATACCAATTTTGGTACGAATCGTTCTACTTCCACCATGTACTTCGACAACCTCCGTCTGAACTATAGTTCCGCACTCAATGGATTGAATGTGAATGGTGTGGATGCTACTATCACGGGTAAGGACATCACGGTTACTATTGCTGCAGATGACTGCGGAGAACCTACTTTAGTATTTGCACACGCGGTGAAAGATCAGATGCCAGTTGTTACTTGGTCTGAAGAGAACAACGGTGTGCGCACAGCTACCATTGTTAACTATGCAGAGGACCTATCTTCTACTACTTACACGCTCACTGTTACTCGTCCTAAGTCAAGCAACACCACCTGCACATACGCTGTAGATGGCGACAACTTGTCTGTAGTTAAAGGCTCTCCATACCAAACCATCGCTGTACAACGCGAGGCAACCCGCTACGCCATCACAGTCACTGCAGAAGATGGCACCACAGCTACATACTATGCTGATATTCAAGGTACTACCACGCCTACAGAGCCTGTTTGCCAGACCACAGCGGCTGAACCATTCCAGTATGCACCTTCTTCGGCAACATTGAATGGAGTAATGCTCGAGAATGGCATATTGGTATATGAAACCACTTCTCCGCTAGACACTGTGACTGTGGAGGTTACCGATACAGCATACCACCTTGACGTATATGGTACAGCGGGTACAAAGCACTATTGTGTAAGCCGCCAAGCATCTAACAATGCGCTATTGTCGGCTATTTATCTGGATGGCGTAGCCCTTGAGGAGTTCTACGAATCCACTTTCACCTACCAGCTCACCTTGTCAGCCTTGCCTACTGTCACGGCTACAGCTGCCGAGCCTAATGCCTTGGTAGAGACGGCGTTACTCCAGCAGGATGACACCCATTATGTGGTCTTCATTCAGGTGACTGCCCCTGATGGTTATACCAAACAGGGCTACACTGTGGCTATCAATATCCACGTGCTACGTTCTACGGCTTATCTGAGCGACATCCGTGCCAACGATGTCAGCATCGAGGGCTTCCAACCTACCAAATTCGACTATTACATCTACCTGCCTACAGGTGCTAGCATGCCTACCTTCAAGGCTATCACAGCCGACGGTGCTACGGCAGTGGCTACAACCACCGAGAATGGACGTATCACTACCATCACCTATGAGGTCACCTCTGAGGATGGCACACAAGACAACACCTACCGCGTGGTAGTGGAGTTGTTGCAGTCTGCTATCTGTACGCTGGATGCTATCTTCTTAGACGGAACCCCACTCGAGGGCTTCAACACGGAGACGTATACATATGATGTTGAGTTGCCATACGGCACTACTCAGCTGCCTGAGGTCACAGCCACCGTCAGCGACCCATTGGCTACCTATCAGGTTGTGGTGGATACTACTCGCATGCAAGCTACTATCACCGTGACAGCGGAGAACAAGGACCAAAAGACTTACACCATCCACTTCACGATTGCTAAGAATACCGATGCTACCTTGTCGGGTATCTTCACCGATGGTACGCTCATTGCTAATTTCGATGAGATGACCTTCGATTATACCATCGATGTACCATTTGGTAGCGCGTTGCCTGCACTGTCCGCTACGCCTACTGATCCTAACGCTACAGTGGCGATTAATATTGCAGACGCGCTGCACTACAATATCGTAGTGACTGCTGAGGACGGCACAACAACGCTCACTTATACGGTGGCGTTCGCTTATCTGCCATCTACCAACAGCAACCTGCTCAATATCTTCGTAGATAACGAGCCTCTGGAGGGCTTCACCCCTACCGATTACGAGTATGCTATCACCCTGCCTTATGGTGCACCACTACCAGAGGTGACATGGCAAGTAGCTGATACACAACAGGTAGTAGTGGCAGAATGGGAGGCTAAGACCATCCGCTTGACCGTTACCGCAGGTGATGAGGCTACCGTAAGTGAATATACTATTGTCTTCACCAACGAGTTGTCTGCCAACAACTACCTCAAGTCCATCGCGCTCGATGGCGAGTTGCTGGTTACCTTCCACCGCGATACGTTGGCATACGTACTCACCTACCCTGTGGGAACTCAGGCTTCGGACTTGCACACTGCTGGAGATGTAGTGGCTATTCCTGAAGACCCTACTGCCACAGTGGCTGTACAGGAGCAGGGTACTACGCTGGTGATTTTGGTTACTGCTGCTAATGGTGCGATACGCGCTTATAGCATCGAACAAGTCATCACGCTCTGCGATGAGGCACGATTGGGCATGATTTATCTTGACTCGGTTGAGGTAGAGGGCTTCGATCCTGATATCTTCGAATATACTATCAAGCTCCCACAAGGTGCTGCCACACCTGTTGTTACTGCCACACCACTTGACACCTTGCACGCAAGGGTGGAACTAGGTATGGAGAAAACTCTGGAAGATGGTAGCAAACTCATTGAGATTGATGGTATTGCTGAGGATGGCACCACTTTGACGTATTCGGTATATTTCACATATGCCAACTGGACTCCTACTGCGGATGCTGTAGGTGGTGACTGCCTCTTCTTCCCTGTTAAGGGTGCATACAACACATACCGTGCGGTGACTATCTCGGCGGGAGTCAAGTGTGCTATCTATACGATGACGGGTCAGTTGATTACGATGATGGATGTACCTGTTTTGGATGTGAATGATGTAGAGGTAGAGGAGAACGAGAATGGTGAGTTAGTGATTAAGGAGGGTTCGGTGCCTAACGATGCGGTAGGTGCGGACTATGTTGCTAGATCAAGCGAGCCGTTTATATATATGTTCTACAATGCCAACACCAAGCGTATTGGTAAGGGCGGCAAGTATATGTCGTTGTAGCACAGCATCCGCTAGTTGATCTAGTATCACTAGAATGGTCTAGTATAGCTAGTTGGTTAAACACACAAGGAGCTTCCCGCTTGGGAAGCTCCTTGTGTATATTACCTAGCGCGTCTAGCACATGTAGTATGTCTAGTCTATCTAGTCTCTAGTCTATCTAGAGCGTCTAGAGCATCTAGTCTATCTAGAGCATCTAGCGCATCTTTTTCAAATGCGCTACAAAGTTACGATTATTTGTGCATTTGTGCAAATAGTCGCTAACAAAATAGTGTCATTTCTTTGGATTTTTATACCTCACTTTATTAATCGCGCGTACGCGCGGGTGAAGAATTTGCATATTTCGTCACTTTTTATTAATTTTGTGCGATTTTTTGGTTCTTTGTAAAGAGATTTCATCGGTTTTATCTTAATAAATCGCATTTTTCTCTTAGCAAGATTTCCAGTAAATCAAGTGTTTTTTGTGTTATTTACTAGTGATATGCCAGTGTTTTGCCACCTATCTCCATCGAGACCTCATCGTGACTTCATCGTGACCTCATCGGAACCTCGCTGTATGATTAGTGGCAGAGAAGTAACACAGGAGTGGCACATAACCCAAAAAAGATATTAATTATTAACTATTAATTATTAACTAAACATGATAAAATCATTTACCAAATATATCCTCACCCTCGTTGCCATTTTGATGGTAACTTCTAATGCATGGGCTGCTACAGCCACCTTAGGAGCTAAGAAACAAAACGTCACAGCGGACGGCATAACATTCTCGTTGGGAGGATCATACACAATCAACAACATCCTTGTCGATTATTCATATACAGCAAGCGGAAAAGAAGCCACTTTGTCGTGGACAGTTCCTACAGGCTATACTATCAGCGTTTCGCAAATTACGATAAATGCTAAAAATGACAAATCATGGGGCACAACAACCGGAAAAGGTCAATATAAGACTTCAAAAAATGGTACATATACCCAATTTTGCAACTCTAATTCATGGAGTACATATACACTAAGTAGTTCTTCCTATTTTCCGCTGGGTAATGGAGGTTCAATAACCTTAAAAGCCGTTGATAAAGAGTTACAATGGAAAGATATTGTTTTTACTTACACCAAGACAGCCCACAAATATAATATTGCATTTGATGCCAATGGTGGAACAGGTGAAACTGAAGATATTAGTAATATTTCTTACGACGCCCCTGTCAACCTAACGCCCAATGGCTTTACTTACAACAAATTTATTGTAACCTACGATGCAAATGGTGGTTCTTGTTCCACTACAGAAGAAATCGGAAATTATAAATTCGCAGGATGGGCGGAAACGTCCAATGGTGCTGTAAAGTATACCAATGGGCAATCTGTAAAAAATCTAACATCAACTGATGGAGCCACAGTGACACTATATGCAAAATGGAATGAACCTGATAATGCCACTATTACTCTCCCCACAGCTACTAAAACAGGTGCCGTATTAGAAGGTTGGTATTTGGGCGATACAAAGATTGGTGAAGCAGGAGATACATACACTCCTACGTCAAGTGTGACATTGACTGCAAAATGGATTGAGAAATATACACCCGAGATTAAGGGCTCTGACGCAACCATTTTAGTAGGCGAAGAAATACCAAATGCCTTTACTTTCAAAAACACATCGAATCCAACTGCCATTATCACTAAAAAATCCATCAGCGACATTCGTAATGGCGAAGATGTAATCACCTATAACGCGGCAGAGAATAAAATTATAGCTCATAATGCAGGTGTTGCAGAAATCTATTTTGTTCAAGAGCCAACAACTACTATTGAAGGAGGTACTTCTGCCACATACACCATCACAGTCAACAAAAAGAACACCTCTTTCGAACTGAACTTTGCTAATGAATACTACGTGGATGATGAAATCAACAAAAGCACCTTTTTCACCAACTCCAACAATAATGAAGTAGCCATTTCTGTATCAGATTCTCATGGATTTTTCACATATAGCGATAATACCCTCAAAGCCAATGGTAATACAATGCCATCGGGCGAATCACACACAACCACTATCACTGTCACACAAGAAGAGAACTACAAGTGGACGAAACACACATTAACGAAACAAATTACCCTCAAAAGACATACAATATCAGCAAAGATTAATCAAACCACAGCAGTTTGGAACGAACTGATTAATAATCCATTCTCGGCTTCTTCCACGCACCCTGTATCAGGACAAGTCACTAAAATAGATAATTTCAAGGTAGAGCAACAAGGCAATGAGCATATCGCTCTCATGGATACCAACACACGCGACATTCAAACCTACTACACTTCTGGTTCAGCTGACTTCCAAGTCACTCGCCCCGAAGACCGCAAATACAACGCCCTCAACCAAACCCTTACACTCAATGTTGATCAAAGCGAAGAGACTTGCCATGTCTTGGAAGACAATGCAGAGCGTTCATGGAATACTATCAACAATTCTGGTACATACACCATACCCAGTGGAACACCAGACTCTCTCTTTTTTCAGGCGAAGCGAACAGCAATAGTTGGTATTTCCAATACCTCAAATTTCTACGCTGAATATTCTACAGATAATAGCACTTGGCAACAAGCTATGACAATTAGTTTGTCCAATATAGGCACATGGTACGACTTGAAGTGCGATATACCAGAAACGGCAAAGTATGTGCGTTTCGTAACATCTATGGGTGCCACGGGTGGCAAACAAATCCAAAATGTCCGCGTCACCCGTGCACAATATCTTCGCCCTACAGATGCAGAAGGAGCATTAGGAGTTGAAAGTGAGAATGTACTAGAATTACCTACTATAGCTATTAATCAGCGCTGTAGTACTAGCTTTAAGTTAAGTTGGAGTGCATGTTCCGATATAAAAATCGTATGCGATAATCCTAAGTTCACAATTGGAACGCTCGATATTTCTTCCGCAAATGGAGAACAAGAAATTAGCGTAGATTGTAACACTTCAGAGGTAGGCACATTTATTGGCAATATTACCATCTACAACCAAGAACAGATGGAGACTTTCCCTATCTCATGCGAGGTCTATACCAAATGGCTCACCGACTCCATCAGAGGTTCTGCTACCTACTCCATGAAAGTAGATACCACATGGGATACTGACTTCTATTTCCCTGTACAAAGAGCGTCAGAATATCCAACGACAGATGGTCATTTCCACTACGCTATTGAACATACTTTTGTGGACGCAGACCCAGCCGATAGAAATCCTAATCACCCCGACGAAGTTATTTCCTATAATAATGGAGTAATCACTGCTCACAACGCAGGTACAGCCATCTTAACCATCAAACACGATGAGACAGCTGAGCATTTCGCGTCGCAACAATTCACCTGTACCCTTACTGTTTCCAAGCGCACACCAGTCTTCACTTGGAACGACCCTGTATATTTCAACCAAACAACTATTTCGGACTATTTTATTACCAATAATACTGACACCGATATTAAGATTGATTCACAATCTGATACGGACGTAGCGAAATTATATTTCAATCCAAATGATGATAGTGACAAGCACACACTTGATTTGACAACCTACTACAAAGAAACAACCCCTGCTTCTTCTACCACCGTCACCGTTTCCCAAGCAGAAAACTGGTATTGGTACGCAAAAGAAGACACTCATACGATTACACCACAAAACCGCAACAACCACATATCAAACACCCCAATTACAGAAGCTAACCTCAATGATTTCAAAGTAAAATATGTCGATCCATGGAATAAACCTTGGACGAATGACGGTATTCACTTTGGACAAGGAAGTATTAATACTGGTGATGGTGGTTGGAATTGGGATGATAAGTATATCATCATTGAATTTACCGGTGTACCCGATTCACTATTCTTTACAACCGCAACAACAGGTACAGCTGGAATGGATAATCCACTTACTAATGATGACAACGCAACGAATAACAAATTTTTCTACGTATCTGCGGGAACCTCAAAAGATAATCTCGAAGAGATATGGAGCAGTACATCTCAAACTAATAACTACAAAGACAAGTTAGACCCAAGCGTTCGTTTTCTCAAGCTTTGCTATACTGGTAACCTCGAAGGTTGGTTCAAGAACGTAAGAATCACCGAGTTGAATGAATTTAGAGCGGTTGATGGAGAAGAAAAAGATGTTGAGACTATCGACTTAGGAACTGAGAATCAGGTAGGTACACATACAACTGCTAATTTCAACTTTAAGTACGCTAATGCGGGATATAAAGTAAAATTTGAGATTGTAGGAGCTAACGATGCTGCTACTACAGAAGCTAGAAAGTATATCACACTAAGTCACGCTTCATTGCAAACCATCAATGGAGAACAATATATTACCAACATCGGTGGAGAGAAATATGGTACTGTGGAAAGTATCCAAGTAGATTTATATACCGAGAAAGAAGAATATGTTATACCAGATGGTACTATTATTCAAATCACAGATGAAACAGGCATACATTTGGAAACAATCAAATTAACCGGTAACATTCTACGTTCTGACCAAGAATTATATTGGCAAGGACTCTTCCTCAAAGATCCTGTAATCTTGCCATTAACTGTAGGAACAATTACTGATATTGCCAAATCATCACGCGACTTGGAAGTGACATATGAATCATCTAACCCAGAGGTCATTAAAATTAGTGATGATGGAAAATCTCTTACTCCACTCAAAGAAGGTGAGGTAATCATTACCGCAAAACAAGAAGGTAACTACTTATTTAATCCTGCTACACCTATCAGCAAACCAGTTATCGTTACAGGAAAGACTGTACAAGTCATAATTTGTACAGATGACCTATCGGATTTAGTGCTAGACAGTGCTCCAATTGAATTATCCGCTGAAGTATATATTATCGACTTAGAAAATCAAGGTAAACTACAATATAACGAAGAACAGACTGCAAAATTGCAGTATGAAGTATCAGACCCTTCTGTTGCATCTCTCGAAGGTAACGTACTAACACCAATAGGATTAGGAACAGCAACTTTAACAATCACTGTACCTGGAGATGAGACATACAAAGAAGATAAAATTACAGTTCCTATCCGTGTACGCCCAGCCACTGCAGGATGCGAAGATATTCTGTTAGTAAATCATAGAGAGTCCCAAGAGTTTTTCGCTTTTGACCTTGCAAGGCCTGAAGTCATTTCCAAAATAGATACTATTGACCTTTCAAAAGGTATTCCTGGCACACTTGACTTCCAATATTCAGGAAAGCCTTGGAAACTTGGTATCGAATACTATGGAGGTGAAATCGTTGCAGAACAATCTATTGATGGAAAAAATTGGTCTGAGATTATTACCATTACGCCAACTAAAAACCAAACCGAATCTTCAGTTGACAACAAGTTGGATCGTAACGCAAAATATATACGCTTCCGCCGTCCTCAAGGAGGCATAGGCTACCACTATGTTTCTAATATAAAGGTATATCCCGCACAATATATTGAAACAGATAAGACTATCATTGATTATGGACAAATACACATTGGTACACAACAAGAGTTCACATTCAATGTTAATTACTCCAATATCAAACACGAACTAAGCCCCAAAATATATTTAGCCCAAGACCAAACAGCTACAGATGTGGTACTCTCTCAACCTACACAACCTTTTGGTTATTGTGGAGCATTTGGGACACAAACCGTATCTGGTATATGGACACCAAAAACAGGTGGTTTAAGTACAGAACGTAGCATCGTATTTACCGACGCTATTACTGGTTTATCTGCAACTGTAGTTTTGAAAGCAGATGTACTTAAAAAGACACAACGTATTATTTGGGATGATGCTCCTACCACTATAGATGATTATACTGATATTGATTCACGTCCTGCTAAAACTAAAAACGACCTGAATGAGGACGTACTAGACATCACATACGAAGTAGTTGAAGGAAAGGATTATGCATTCTTCGAAGATGGTGTCTTCTACATCAAGGGTACTGGCGATATCGTTATTCGTGCATACAATGATGGTAATTTTGAGTATGAAGCTGTTGAGGAAAGATTCACTATTAAAATCACAGGTATGCCACCTACCTTTGCTGGTGGGGGGAGTGATAATAAGTGGACAAATATAGAGAACTGGGTTGATAAGATCTATCCTGAAACGCCTGAGAAGTATGCCGTTATATTAGCAGATGCAGTTATTGATGAATCAATCCAAGTCAATCAACTACTTGTCTCCGACGAAGGCTCCGTTCATATCACTTATACTGGTGGTTTGACGGTAGGTGAAGGTGGTATCCAATGCTCTAAGACCGATGGTTCTGCAATTGTGATTGACAACCTACACACTGGTGCTGGCTTCTTGCGTGTTGATCCTACCTACAAAGGCACCATGCCACGTATCACCATGCGCTACCAAACACGCTCCACTCTTGATAACGGAGCCAACAAAGATGCCGAATGGCAATACATTGGTGCACCTGGAAAGGATTGCCAATTTACTGTAGATTATATTACATGGTTATATCACTGGAGTGAAACAAAGGGATGGATAAATAAAACTGGCACGCTTACTCTCGAACCTTTCACGGGATATGCTATCACACAATATGGAAAACCTACCTATTCATTAGTAACAGAACCTATTATTACAGACTATGAGGTTACGCTCACCAAAACACTAGAACCAGGCATGAATGGTGAAAACCTCTTTGCTAATAGTTTTACAGCACCTATTGATGCCAAGAACTTCACAGATGATGATTTTGAAGGCAATCTCGAAAAAACATTCTACGTCTTCAACTCTGGCTCATGGAACCAATGGAACGGACAAAATGAGAAAGATAGCACATTAGGCGACAATGGTTCTACCACACCTGGACAATATTGCGCTATTCCTGCATTATCCACCAAATTCCTTGATAGCGAATACGATATAACCACTATTCCACCAATGCAGGGTGTATATGTCATTGCCAATGAAAACGAAGCAAAAATTAAACTTAATTATAGCAAACATGTATGGCAAGCTGGCACTAATGAGACTATCGCCACCGACATGCACGAACCTATGCGTGCTCCTAAGAGAAACGGCTCAGATTGGGATGATAACTTCCGTCGCATACGCATACAACTAAATAGTGCAAATAGTGGCGCAGACCGTATGTACATAATCCAAACAGCACAAACTACAGCAGGATATGACAACGGCTATGATGCTCCGAACCAAACTGTTGAGGGATTAACCAATATCTATACGGCAGAGCCTTTTGGTAATATGGAAGTTTCTTGTTCCAACAATATAGATAGCATGTACATTGGCTTCCAAGCAGGTATTGATAGCCAATATACCTTATCCTTCCGTTCACTTGTTGGCGATTCATTGTATATAAAAGATCTTGAGAATGATAGTATTATCCAAATGATAGAAGGCGAACAATATCATTTTACAGCAGAGCCTAACACGATAAACAATCATCGTTTCCAAATGCTACTACACCCTAGGTTCGTATCTAAGGGAGATAATACTTCAACAAGTGTACACGGATACGAAAACACCATGAAAATATGGTCACAAGGTAAGATTGTATATATTCTCAACGCTCCTACCAATAGTACTGCTATGCTCTACTCTATCAGTGGACAACATATACTTTCTACTCCAATAGACAATAGAGTATCACCTTTCGCCATAGACCTTTCTCACCTTGCAAAAGGCGTGTATATTATCCGAGTTAACAACATGGCGTATAAGTTCGTAGCAAAATAAATGATAATAGATTAGTTTGTTTGATAAAAGATTGATTGTATTAATTTGAAACGTATATTCTTCATATTATTGTGGCTCTGTCCTCTATTGAGTGCTGCTGATATATCTGCACAGTTATTCAGCACGTCAGCAAGAGAGTTCCATTCCTTTGGTACTTCAGGTGATATGGTATTACCTGCATACGAAACCTATGGTAGCGGAATCAATATGCGTAGTACTAGCAACTATTCGGGCACTACTACTACACTTAGCACCTACTCTACTGCTTCTATGCATGTGGCTAATGGCTCAATCCAAACAATTGCCTCTACCCTTGATGGAACTACACTTGCTGATGATACAGGTTTCATCCCTACAGCACCTCAACGAATTGCTCCACCTACTGAAGCCCCTCTCGGTTTGGGTTGGGATGCACTGATACTACTCCTGCTCATAGCAACTGCATATGCTCTCTACATTCGTAGACATAAAGTACTAATACACTAAAAGAGGCAAATAAGCACTTTTTTCATATAAAAATGCATTTTTTCCTTAAAATATTTGGTCATATCAAAAAAAAGCAGTACTTTTGCAGCCGATTTCGGAATAACCGAAAGTGGTCTTATACATTAGCGACTTGAGTCGCATGCCCAGATGGCGGAATCGGTAGACGCGCTGGTCTCAAACACCAGTAGGTTCACCCCTGTGCCGGTTCGACCCCGGCTCTGGGTACTAAAATCCCGCATAACAGAAGTTAAGTGGCATTTTTATAAGCAATGGAGAATTAAGAAAAGTATAACCCATATAAAGGTCAAGCGGGAGACTTAAACATCCGCTATCACTCGGAACAGGCTAACTGCCTGGAGAGAACAAGAGAAGGAGGTGTATGCAATGATCATTGTACCAGTAAAAGAAGGTGAGAACATCGAGCGCGCGATTAAGAAATTCAAACGCAAATTCGATAAGACAGGTGTCGTAAAAGAGCTTCGTCGTCGTCAACAATTCTCAAAACCATCAGAGATCAAGCGTGAGAAAATGATGCACGCAATCTATGTGCAATCTTTGCATGCGCATGATGGAGAATAATTAAAATAAAAAGAACCGCAAAATTGCGGTTCTTTTTATTTTAGGACACCCTACGGGCTATTGGACGGCGTTCCGCCTATTGGGTATTGGGCACCCTCTGACTATTGGGTATTGGCGATGGGCTATTGGGCTAGTAATTGGCGCACTACCATATTGATGGTCTTGCCTTCGGCCTTGCCTGCTAGTTGTTTGGTAGCCACACCCATCACTTTGCCCATGTCTTGTGGGCCAGTAGCACCCACTTGCTCAATGATTGCTTGTAATGCTACTTTCAGTTCCTCTTCGCTCATCATAGCAGGCAGATAGCGTTCTATTACAGCGCATTGTGCCATCTCATCATCTGCTAGTTCTGGGCGATTAGCAGCACGAAACATCTCTGCTGCCTCTTTGCGTTGCTTCACCATCTTCTGCAGAATCTGTAGAGCACGGTCATCGTGCAACTCTCCATCGCCACCTTTGGCGGTCTTAGCCTCTAGGAACTCTTTCTTTATACCACGCAGCGCATCCAACGCCACTTTATCCTTTGCGAGCATCGCTTTCTTGATGTCCTCGCTAATTTGATCGAACAACATTGTAGTTAATAATTAATAATTAATAATTAATATTTTTAAAAGGTAGATTTTGTGGTTTTAATATTCCTGTATTATACGCCATAATATGGTCGCTACACCATGCGGATATTAATTATTAATTACAAGAATATCAATTGCACAAGGACATACACAGGCAATAATACACACAAGGCGAACTTGCAGATATATCCAAAGAACGATGGCATCTTCACGCCATTCTCCTCTGCAATAGCCTTCACCATAAAGTTAGGACCATTACCAATATACGTCATTGAGCCAAACAACACCGCACCCAAGCATATAGCCTTCAGCAATATCTCTGGAATACCAGCCACCAATGTTCCGCCAACAGCCTCCATCTGCTCTGGACTCAAACCTGCTGCCACACTATGGAATGCCACTGCTGTTGGGGTATTATCCAAGAAACTAGACAACGCACCCGTAGCATAATAGAACTGCCATGGATGTGTCATCCCCAATAAATCAGCATGATGGTTGAGATACGACAACGCTGGCGTCATAGTAATAAATATACCGAAGAACAATATCGCCACCTCCATGATAGGTGCCCACGAATACTTATTGAGTTTGTAACGCACCTGACGCTTAGTCGTATATAAGCTCATCGCCGTTAGAAGCAACAATATCAGTTCACGCAGATACTTAATCCACAAATGTGCATGCGCATCCGCCATTGCTGGGATATTACCAGAATGCACTACGGCTACCGCCAAAATCACACCTGCCAGATAAAATAGGTTGGTCTTTCCCTGCACACGCAAAGCTACATGCTCCTTGGCATCCTGTTCAAGCGCAGTAGGATGCTCCTTTTTATAATAGAAGGTATCTACCAAGAAATATAACAACAATAGCACTACGCCTACAAACAGCCACTGAGGGAAGAGCGACATAAACCAGCCAAAATCGGCTCCACGCAAGAAGAGCATAAACAATGGTGGGTCACCCAGCGGCGTAAGCAAGCCACCGCAGTTAGCCACTACAGCAATAAAAAATAGTATCGTATGTACCTTATGCGTACGCTGCTTATTAGTAGCCAACAGCGGACGGATAAGCAACATGGCGGCACCTGTAGTTCCCATGAAACTAGCTAATATCCAACCTATTGCCAAAAGGAGTGTATTCACCCATGGCTTAGCCTGAATATCACCCGACAAGTGTATGCCACCCGTGATGACATATAATGCCAATAGCAATATTATAAAAGGAATATAATCTCCCAACAGCTGATGCTCCAGTTCCTGCACCATACCACCCATTACCATACAAATAGCGGTTGGAATAGCCAGCAAGACTGCCACTGCCAATTTATGCTTATTGCTATCCCACCACTCTGCCACAATCAGCGGAGCTACTGCGATTACCAATAGCATCAATCCAAAAGGAATCATGCTCCATGCGCTATGTATAAACTGTTCCATCTTTTGCAGTTAATAATTAATAGTTAATAATTAATATCTAATCCAGTTTCAGCACTGCCAAGAAGGCTTTTTGTGGTACTTCTACGTTACCTATTTGCTTCATGCGCTTTTTACCTTTCTTTTGCTTCTCCAGCAGTTTACGTTTACGGCTCACATCACCGCCATAGCACTTTGCCAATACGTCTTTGCGCACCTGCTTCACCGTCTCGCGGGCGATAATCTTAGCACCAATTGCCGCTTGAATAGCAATATCAAACTGTTGGCGAGGCAACAACTCCTTGAGCTTCTCGCACATACGACGACCAAAGTTCTCTGCATTATCGCGGTGCGTCAAAGTAGATAAAGCATCCACCTGCTCACCATTGAGCAAGATATCCAACTTCACCAAGTTGCTTGGGCGGAAACCATTGTGATGCCAATCAAAAGAGGCATAGCCCTTGGAGATAGACTTGAGTTTGTCGTAGAAGTCAATCACAATCTCGCCAAGTGGCATATCGAACAGCAGTTCCATACGATTACCCGATATATATTCTTGCTTTACTAGTTCGCCACGTTTGCCCAGACAGAGGGTCATAATAGGACCTATGAAATTGCTAGTAGTGATGATGCTAGCGCGGATATATGGCTCCTCAATATGGTCAATCAGCGTCAAATCAGGCATACCCGCAGGGTTATGTACCTCCACCATCTCACCATCCTTGGTATAGACCTTGTAACTAACGTTTGGCACTGTGGTTATGACATCCATATCAAACTCGCGATCTAGACGCTCTTGCACAATCTCCATGTGCAATAGTCCTAAGAATCCGCATCGGAAACCAAAGCCCAATGCTACAGAGGACTCTGGTGAGAAGTTGAGAGCAGCATCGTTGAGCTGCAATTTCTCCAACGAAGCACGCAAGTCCTCATAATCCTCAGCCTCAATAGGATACACACCGGCAAAGACCATAGGCTTAGCCTCCTCGAAGCCAGCAATGGCCTCCCTACAAGGACGCGCCACGTGGGTGATAGTATCACCTACCTTCACTTCGGTAGAGGTCTTGATACCCGAAATGATATATCCTACATTACCAGCAGAGATAGCCTTGGTAGGTTGCATGCCTAACTTCAACACACCAATCTCATCTGCATCATACTCCTTTTCTGTATTGAAGAATCGTACTCGCTCACCCGTTTGCATGGTTCCATTCACCACCTTAAAGTAGGCAATAATACCACGGAAAGGATTAAAGACAGAGTCAAAGACGAGGCATTGCAATGGTGCTTCTGGGTCGCCTTTAGGGGGAGCAATACGCTCAATGATAGCCTCTAGGATTTCTGGCACACCGTCGCCCGTCTTAGCTGAACAACGCAGAATCTCCTCGCGCTTGCAGCCCAACAGGTCAATAATCTCATCCTCTACCATCTCTGGCATGGCCGAGTCCATATCGCACTTGTTCATTACTGGGATAATCTCTAGGTCTTGCTCCAGTGCCATATAGAGGTTAGAAATCGTCTGTGCTTGTACGCCCTGCGAGGCATCCACCACCAACAATGCTCCCTCGCATGCCGCGATACTGCGGCTCACTTCATAGGAGAAGTCCACGTGGCCCGGAGTGTCAATCAAGTTGAGCGTATAACCCTTATACTGCATTTGGATAGCATGTGACTTAATAGTAATACCACGCTCCTTCTCCAAATCCATATCATCCAACACCTGATTTTCCATCAAGCGCTTATCCACGGTTGCCGTATATTCAATCAGTCGGTCGGCTAGTGTAGATTTGCCGTGGTCAATGTGGGCAATAATGCAAAAATTTCGTATATTCTTCATATAGTTAGTTATGAGCTATGAGTGATAAGTTGTGGTTATAAACTATGAATAACGAATTGCCCTTGTACTCCTAATTTATAATCGGGTGCAAAGGTACAACTTTTTTCTGAATTAGGCAAGAAAATAGTGTTTTTTCACAATTTTCTGTATCAAGAACGCTCTAATGCTTCCCACGGACCTCGTATATCTTCCACGGACTCGAATGATTGCCTCACGTAGTATGAGGCAATTGCGCAAGCAAAGTCCTTGGAGTGGCATTGAGTACGATGGAGAGGTAGATTACGAAATCAATGCAAACAGATAGTTTTGAGAGACTTACAATAGGTGTTTATAAGAAGAAACCCTCATGTCTAGCATAGTGAGGGAAATGAGGGAGTGAGGGAAACATCCCCCACACTTCCCTCACTTTCCTCACTCCCTCACTTCCCTCATTCTATATTTTACTGGAAATAGAGGCTATAGATATAATAGGATATAGATGTGCTACAGCTAGCCTAGTGATGTCTTATTATGAGCCCGTCAAGAACCCGTTATGAACCCGTAATTACAAAGGAACAATTCGCTCGGTATGCATATTTTTTAGAAATAGTACGTTTTTTTCGTACATTCACAGTATTATCGGAAATAAATTTGCATAATTCAGAAAAAAGCAGTAATTTTGTGGCCTGTTTTGAAAATTATCAACTATGCAAAAACAACATGTAGTAGTGCGCTTCTGTGGCGATTCAGGTGATGGTATGCAATTGACCGGCACCATGTTCTCCTCCTTAAGCGCTATTTTGGGTAATGAAATCAGTACTTTACCCGATTTTCCAGCAGAGATTCGTGCTCCCCAAGGTACTTTGGGCGGTGTCAGCGGATTTCAAGTTCAGTTAGGAACAGGCATCTATACCCCTGGTGATCAGGCCGATGTGATTGTTGCGATGAATGCCGCAGCTCTAAAGGTGTGCGCCTTAGGCTCTAAGTTTAATCAAGCTGGAGCACAATGGGAAGAAAGCGGTTCTATGTTCCGCCGTGATGCAGTGATTATTGTGGACCAAGACTCCCTTACAGCCAAAGACTTGGAGAAGGCACTCTATACCACGGATAATCCCTTCACGGAATTGGGATTGCCAGAGACGGTGCAAATAGTTCCCGTATCCCTGACACAGCTAACCAAAGAGAGTTTGAAAGACATGGGGCTGGATAACAAAGCCATCCTCAAGTCGCGAAACATGTTTGCGTTGGGATTAGTATGCTGGCTCTTCAATCGCCCTGTAGATAAGGCGATTGCCTTCTTGGAGAGTAAATTCCAAAAGAAGCCACAACTCATAGCGCCTAACGTTAAAGTGCTGACCGATGGATATAACTACGGCAACAACCTAGCTCTGAATATCCAAACCATGAACGTGGAGAAATCTCATGAGCTCTCCAAAGGCACCTATACCTCAATTGCGGGTAACAAAGCTACAGCATGGGGTCTGATAGCCGCAGCTGAGAAATGTGGCAAACGATTGTTCTTAGGTTCCTACCCTATCACTCCAGCAACAGATATTATGCACGAACTTGCAGCCCGCAAGGATATGGGTGTGATGGTAGTGCAAGCCGAAGATGAGATAGCAGGCGTATGTACTGCTATTGGAGCAGCTTTTGCCGGTGATTTGGCTGCCACTAGCACATCTGGTCCAGGTCTGAGTTTGAAGAGCGAAGCTATTGGCCTTGCCGTAATGGCAGAATTGCCATTGGTGGTAATTGATGTACAACGCGGTGGTCCTAGTACAGGTCTTCCTACAAAGACCGAACAAACAGACTTGCTGCAAGCTGTCTATGGCCGTAATGGTGAATCACCCGCTGTAGTGATAGCTGCTTCTAGTTCGGCAAACTGCTTTGACTATGCGTACCAAGCTGCAAAAATAGCCTTGGAGAATATGACCCCAGTCATCTTACTGACAGATACATATTTGGCCAATGGTACAGGTCTATGGCGCATCCCTCAGTTGTGCGAACTGCCTAACATCCAGCCACAAAGCGTGCCTGAGTCCTTGAAAGGTCAATATAACCCTGCACTGCGCGACGAACGAGGTGTACGCTATTGGGCTTTCCCAGGTATGGAAGGCTACGAACATCGTAATATAGGTCTAGAGCGCGATGCGACAAAAGGTATCATCTCTACCAACCCAGAGAATCACCAACAAATGGTACTCACACGCCAAGCTAAGATAGATCAGATAGCAGAGCAAATACCCCTGCTAGAAGTGCAAGGCAATGCCGCCAGCGACACCCTACTGATAGGTTGGGGCTCTACCGAAGGACATCTCCACGCCGCAGCCAACGAGTTGAACTGCGCATTGGCACACTTCAACTATATCAACCCGCTACCTAAAAACACCGAAGAAGTGCTACGAAAGTATAAACGACTGATAGTGTGCGAATTGAATAACGGACAATTTGCGGGGTATCTGCGAAGCAAAATAGAAGGCATAAGCATAGAACAATATAATGAATTGACTGCGCAGCCGTTCGCGGTAGATCGCATAGTTAACTTTGTAACAAAATAACTAATATGCTTTGCAAATAGTAATTATTAACCATTAACTATTCACTAAAATGGAAGCGAGTCAATTTAAGAGTAATCAATATGTAAAGTTCTGCCCTGGCTGTGGTGACCATGCCATTTGTATGGCCTTGCAAAAAGCCATGGCACAAGTAGGCATAGCAACCCATCAGACAGTCGTAATATCAGGTATCGGCTGCTCAAGCCGTATGCCTCACTACCTGAATACCTATGGTTTCAACACTATCCATGGGCGTGGCGCAGCTATCGCCACTGGCGTTAAGACTAGCCATCCCGAACTCAGCGTATGGCAGATGACAGGCGATGGCGACTGTCTAGCTATTGGTGGAAACCATTTCATTCATGAATTACGTCGTAATGTGGACTTGAATATCTGCCTATTCAATAACCGCATTTATGGTCTTACTAAGGGTCAGTACTCCCCTACCTCCCCAAAAGGCTTTGTGAGCAAGTCTAGTCCCTTTGGTACGGTAGAGCGTCCGTTTATTCCTGCCGAGCTAGTCTTTGGTGCACGTGGCACATTCTTTGCTCGCACTTTAGACGTAGATATGCCAACAACAGTAGAGTGCATGGTAGAAGGGCACAAACACAAAGGAGCTAGTGTGATTGAATGTCTAGTTAACTGCGTGATTTTCAATAACGGAACACATAATTGGATATCCGATCGCGAACTACGTGCAGAACACTCTATCGTATTGCGCCATGGCGAGAAAATGATTTTTGGCAAAGAGAAAGATAAAGGTCTAGCACTAGACTATAGTCAAGGTGTAATCCCCCGTCTAGTGGTAGTATCTGCAGATGATGATCGTGTCCTTGTCCACGACGCCACTATGCAAGATCCTACTCTACACCGCATGCTAGCCTTGATGGGTGGAGAAGGAACAGAATTGCCTATCGCTCTTGGTGTCATACGCAACGTAGAAGAAGAGAGTTATGATGCCGCAGTCAATCATCAGATTGATGAGGTACGCGAAAAGAGCAAAGCAAAAACCTTTGACCAACTGACCCAAACACTGGAACAGTGGGAGGTAGTTTAAGGTTTAGGTTTTAAGGGTTAAGGGTTAAGGTTTAGGGTTAAGGTTAAATATGAAAAGATTTATTATTATACTCGTATTATTTGCGACTACCATTCTAAGTGCTAGTGCGCAGACTATCAATGATACCACTACTATTGCTCCTCAAAAAGAGAGCATCCTCATGAAGGTGGAAAATTGGTATGCCAACAATATGAACTATCTGAGTATAACGCTACTGATGACCATAGAATCTTCGTTTATCCCTTTCCCCAGCGAGGTAGTAATTCCTCCTGCCGCATACGTAGCAGGCAAAGAGGACAGCAGTTTACACATGACAGAGAGTTACCCTATCAATGTACTGCTAATTATTCTCTTTGGTACGATGGGTGCGTTACTAGGTGCTATTATCAATTACGTTTTGTCGATGTGGCTTGGTCGTCCAATCATCTATGCGTTTGCAGATAGCAAATTTGGACATCTTTGCCTACTCTCCTCCGAGAAAGTGAAGAAAGCCGAAGACTATTTCAATGATCATGGTAAAGTATCCACCTTCGTTGGTCGTTTGATACCTGGTATCCGCCAACTCATCAGTATCCCCGCAGGATTGAGCAAGATGCATTTTGGTCAGTTCTTGCTTTATACGTCCTTGGGTGCCAGTATATGGAATATCATTTTGGCATTGCTAGGCTATATCGCCCATGGTCAAATGGATCTTATCCACGCCTACAGCCACGAACTGAGCATCGCCATCATGGCACTGCTGGGTATAGTGGTAGTGTATTTTGTAGTGAAAACCGTAGTGAAAAGAGTAAAGGCGAGAGGCAATGAGGTAAAAAGCAGAGGTTAATTGTGTGCCCAACCGAGTGCAAAGACCGAGATACGGCTACCGCGAATAGGTGTCAATAGCTTCATACACTCGAACATAGTAGCACCTGAAGTGATTACATCATCAACAAGAAGAATATGCTTCATCTTCCATTCCTCGGGATAACGAATTGCAAATAAATCCTTCACATTCTCCTTTCGCATTTCAAACTCAGAACGCGATTGTTGCGGATTATTACGAACTCGTACTAGATGCTCAGTATCAATAGGGATGCGTAGCACCTCGCTTAATCCTTTGCAGATATATTCTGCCTGGTTGAATCCGCGTTGGCGCAGACGCCGAGGGTGCAAGGGCATAGGTACTAAATAATCTATATCATCAAATAAATCCGAATCAACATAGTCCTGCGCCGCCACTCTACCCAACTGATAAAAGATTTGGGGATTAGGATGGTTTCCGAACTTACCGCGTTCAATTAGCGTGCGGAGCACTTGTCCCCGCTGTCTATTATAATAACCAAAAGCCGCACCGCGCTCAAAATGCACGGTGCGCTTTTCTTTCTGTATCATCTCTATGAACAAGAGATCGATACCATTCTGCTCCAATATAGTATGTTCGGTTCGTGCAATAGCAGCCAGACAATCTTGACAAATGACTTGCTCATTGTCCAAAAGTTTTCCCTGGCAAACAGGACAACAATTTGGAAATAGCACTTCCAGAATAGCCTGCCAGCACGATGATAAGAGCGTGAGCATTATGCTTTTAGCCAACGAGTAATGGACTTACGATTCTCTACCCATGCAGCTACCATCAAGCCCAAAATCCATCCAATGAGAACACCCCATACCGCCATTCGTAATGGTCCATTGATAGCACGCGGATTCACAGCAAAGTCTGACCGCAAGACCACAGGAGCCGTACAAACTGCCAACTGTGCATCAGCAACATCTCGGACACGCATCTCCATATAAATATCCTCTAAAAATAGTTCTATTTCGCGACGCCCAAGCACTACGCCATCATCCCATGGATCCAATTGCAACTGCTCCTTGCCATTATACGAGTAGTAGAATACAGAAGTCAAGCTGTCCAGTTTCTCCACTTGCTTGTGATGGAAGCGCACTTCTCTCTCAAGATTAGCACGATGGCGAGCGTATAGTGTTTGGAAATATGGCTGATTATTCAGATAATTGAGAATAGCCTGTTGCATCTCAGGCACTCTCGCAGGACACTTAGTGCGGAATTGCAATGCAATCATATTAGGCACATGACGTATCAGGGTATCCATACGAGTATATTTATTCTTATAATCAACCACATCTATCGTACTGTCAGCCAATAAGTCAATCACATCAAAGGTTTCAAAGCGGTAGTTGGTAGCAGCTAATTCCGCATCTACACCCAATAGCTGTGATAGATTCTGGTTGGTGAATTGTGGGATAGCCTTTGCCAGTAGCTGGAACTCTTGATTTACCATCTCGTTGGTCACCCCATTAAGCCTAGCCACAGCATCCACCTTGTATATTCTATTGTCGGGGCGAGCATAATACAATGCTGCCGCAAGGCCAATAGCAACCCAGATTAGTACTATCCACCATTGGCGATAAGTTAAGCGTAGCATATCACCTAAACGATAAACTAGCCACATAATAGCTTTGCCAATACCATTAAACATGGCAGCGCAAAGCTCAAACAGATTCATCTCTTTGTGTTCCATAATTATCCTATTTATTATCTGCGACCACGCATCCACCCAGCAATGCCAGAAAGACCCGTACTCTTAGTTTCAGTTTTTGTTTCTTGTGGCGGAGTAAAGATAGAGCGTTGCTGCTCAAAGCGAGTAGTTGATACAGGGTTCTCCTCATCTAAATCTATCACAATATCTCCTTCCTGCAAAACCACTGGTTCTGGCGCAGAAGGCTTATTCTGCTCTTCCTTTGCCTGTTCTTTTTCTTTAGTATCTTTATAGAAACTATCAATAGCCTCCTCCACCGTTTTCTTACCTACAGCATCATCTAGTCCGGGAATATCCGACACTTCGTATCCAGTAGCAATGACAGTTACGCGCACTTTGTCTTCTAGTTTATTATCAATAGATATTCCCCATTGTACTTCTACTTCCTCCCCCATCTCATGCACGAAAGCATGCACTTGGTCCATCTCTGACGCCACGATAAAATGCTCCTCGGAGCAATATAGTTGCAGTAGCATGCGTTTTGCGCCATGTACATCATTGTTAACCAAAGGCGAGTGCAATGCCTCATGAATAGCCTGTGTAATACGCTCTTCTCCGTTCGCACTCCCAACACTCATGATTGCGACATTACCATTCTTTAGTGTATTATACACATCTGCAAAGTCAGTATTGATATAGCCAGGGATAGTTATGATTTCTGCAATGGATCGAGCCGCATTAGCAACCACGTCATCCGACTTCTTAAAGGCATTCAGCATAGAGAAATCAGGATAGATATGTAAGAGTTTCTGGTTGTTAATAACCAATATAGCATCCACATGCTCAGCCAATTTTGCTACTCCAATCATAGCTTTTTTGATCTTCACAGGTCCCTCAAAAGCGAATGGGATTGTAACTATTCCCACCGTAAGTATATTCATTTCTCGCGCCACTTCAGCGACAATGGATGAAGCCCCTGTACCTGTTCCACCGCCCATACCAGCAGTGATAAAGAGCATTTGTGTGCCATCATTAAGTGCCTCTCGGATACGTTCGCGGCTTTCCTCAGCATATTGTTGTGCTACCTCAGGTTTACCACCTGCGCCCCAACCAGGACCTAATTGTAATTTAGCCGGCACACTGCTACCGTTTAAGCATTGCTTATCAGTATTGCACACCAAGAAAGATACATCTGTTATTCCCTGAGAATATAAATAGTTCACAGCATTACAGCCGCCACCACCTACACCCATCACCTTGATAATAGTATCTTGGGTAATCTCCAAACCCAAATCATTAATCACATCGTACATAGTATTTGATTTTATGATTATTCTAATTAATATTGTTCGGTAAACATATCCAAGATGCTAGTCTGTGCATTCTTGGTAATTTTCTCTAAGCGTTTTCGCAAATCATCAACAGGTTTCATTTCAGGATGCGTCTCTCGATAGAAAGCCCCCAAAATAAGCGTACCTATCAATGATGAATAATTAGGAGCGCAGAACTCATCTGGTGTATCCTCAGTGAGCCAAGTAGCATGCGAGCCATACATTACAGACACCGATGTAAACGATTGCACATATTGCTCCATACCATTGAGCATTGATGCTCCGCCTGTAATATATAATACACCTATACCATCCTCATAAGCACGTAAATCTGCCATCAATGGAGATATAATCTGATTGAGTCGATCTACTATCGTAGTGACCAGATCTCCATATCGAATCATCATCACACCATCAGGCGCAGAAGGCTCAGGTATTCTAAAGCACTTATTTGCCGCCGTCTCCTCTATGCAGGTCGTTCCATATCCACATTTCAAACGTTCTGCATACGCAAACGAGATTCCCATCTGCTCAATATCACGGGTAATATCATATCCGCCTTGCGATACCACTTTATTGAAAACAAACTTACCATCTCGGAAGATGGTGAGTGTAGTTGTTTGGGCACCCATGTCTAGAATGGCACAGCCACTTTCTAAATCATCTTTTGAAGCTAAGGCACAGAAAAGTGCATCAGGACGAGCATAGATGTGCTCTATATACTTAGGCGTACGGATAAAACTATCCAGTACCTTCTGCTCTAACGCTTTCGCTCCAACAAATGCCACATATTTCACCTTTATCTGTGCAGCCACTTGCGTTTCATTAGGTACATCATTCTGCTCTACACCATCTAACACGTAACAGTAAGGAATCAGAGCCACTACTGCTACCTGTGGATTACGCGCTTCAATCTTTTGTTTGCACTCGGCATCCATCTCTTCCAACATATACTGTGGAATTTCGCGTCTGTGCACTTGGTCTCTGCGTGAAACAACCTCTACCACCTTCATAGAGCGTCCTCCCAAAGCTACAAAAGCCTTAGTTAGCATCGGATATTGAATACGATTGGCTAGCAATTTGAGTGATTCGCCTATGCCATAACTGGCGTTACTAGTATTGGTTACCACTCCACGTTCTACACTAATATTTCGGTTCGAGGTTTCTACCCCCAGTACACGCAATCCCTCATCAGTATACTCCACAGCCATAGAACGAATACTATGACTGCCCAAATCGGTCGCCACTAAAGGATGAGGCAATGATGTTTCTATTTTCTTTTTAGACATACTCTTTTTCGATTGATAATTAATCAATTTTGGTTACTTTCGGCCTATGACTTGCCCTTCGTAGCGCAAGTCGTATTCACGATAGTCCTGATAGCCAATCTGGTCAAAGCCCTTGGTATATAACTTTTGTAACTTTGCCATCTTCTTCTCATACTTAGACAATTCGCCCAATATAATTTTGCCCTTACCATCCTCTTGCGCTAAGACCAAATATTTAGGGTTATGTACCTGAACATGACTTATCTTGCTATTCCAATAGCGGTTTTCTGTCAGCCAGATAGCAAAATCAAAATACTCATCCGTTGCAGCACGTTTGCCCACCGCTCCTTTGAATACAGGTACCTCCACCTGTATTGTTTTGCGGACTGGCATAATTTTACGATCGCTATCAACATAATAATTTCCCTCGTTAGTCACCACATACATTACAGGTTCTCGTTGGGTGATACGCACTCGCACCCCGCCACGAGACGACTTGAAGCACTCAGCGGTACGAACCATATCGTGCTGGAGTATGCATTCCTCAATTGCCTGACACGAGATGTCTTCCATCCGTTTTCCTTCAGGCAATAAGCCATTACGATACAGCAACTGCCGTAATTCATTACTCACTACAAACCGACGGTCTAGACTATCGGTCACCTCTATCCTAAGCCACGCGCACGGTGCTTGGGCAGGTTGGTGCGAGGCCCACAAGGCAACTACGAACATCGTAGTCATCACCACAATGGCACTCACAGTTAAAACAATGGTTTTGATTTTCATAATTAAAGTATTTTGTTTGTTATGTCGTTTACCAATCTATCAATATCTCCTGCACCCATTGTAATCACCACACATTTATAGTCTTTAGTTCGGCAGTTTTTGACACGTTCGCGTAAGTACTTTGCCAATATAGCAGGCAACACCAACGCGCGTTTGACTTGTATCATCTCCAGAAGCCACTCGCTAGTTACTCCTGCAATAGGCTCTTCTCGAGCTGGATAGATAGGCAAGAGTGCCACTTCATCCAAAGTACTCAAAACTGCTGCAAACTCCTTTGCAAAGTCGCGTGTTCGTGTATAGAGATGTGGTTGAAACACCCCAATCACATACCTATCGGGATACAAACGATGCACCGACTCTATCGTGCTCTTCAATTCCATTGGATGGTGCGCATAATCATCAATATACGCCACCTCGGGGGTATTAACATGTATATTAAATCTGCGGTAAACTCCCGCGAAACTAGTTACTCCTTGTCGTAACTCATCCTCAGTAGCACCCAACAACCACGCCACAGCCATCGCAGCCACACTATTTTCAATATTCACCCACACTGGTACACCCAATTGGATACCTTTGATAACGTTGTCAAGGGTATGAAAATCAAAATATATTTGGCCTTCGGTCACCTGTACATTATCCGCATAGAAGTCCGCCTTTTCGTTTACAGCATATGTATAAGCATCACACTGCTCCTTAATAGTCCCCCTTAGGTAAGGGAACAAATTTGCCTTTACCACCAATGCCCTCTCCACTAGTCCTGCATAGTGAACAAAACTTTCGCGATATGCCTCCTCCGTACCATAAATATCTAAATGGTCTGGATCCATACTCGTAATAATGGATATATGGGGTGTCAGATGATGAAACGAGCGGTCAAACTCATCTGCTTCGACCACTACATAATCACTCTGATTATCTAGCAGCACGTTGGTTGCGTAATTGTTAGCAATTCCCCCCAAGAAAGCGTTTGCTCCCAGATGCGAGCCATGCAATATATGTGCAAGTATCGTACTAGTGGTGGTTTTACCGTGCGTGCCAGCCACACATAGAGCCTTCTTTTGTCGGGTCACCCACCCCAGTACCTCTGCACGTTTGTATATATTAAAACCATGCTCTTGCAAATATGTATAGATAATGGTATTGGTAGGAACAGCAGGTGTACGTACTACAAGTGTATGCTCTTTATCTAACTGTTCTACCCAGTCGGTGGTATCGTCATACTGAATAGCGATACCTTCCGATTCAAGCATGTTTGTCAAAGGCGAAGGTGTACGGTCATACCCCATCACACGATATCCCTCAGATACAAAATAGCGTGCTAAGGCACTCATACCAATGCCTCCAACCCCCAAAAAGTATATCGTATATCCAGCTTCCAAATACATACAATACCGCCAAAGTACAATCAGCCTGCAAAGGTAGTATTTTTTTTTGAAATATGCAAGCAGAAAGAAAGTTTTCACTCATAAAAACAAAGAGATAAAATCTACACCGTTGTATTGGCAAAACCACTATAGATTCAGAATGGATAGAGTGTCGTCCTCAATTATGGCTAAATACATTCAAAACAAACCTAAAAGTAAACTTTTATTTGTTTTTCTTGCATTTATGCATTTTTTGTTGTACCTTTGTACCCAAATTGCGTAGTGGGGCTTTTCCCACCCATAGCCCTTGAAACATTTGAAACTTTTTAACTATACATATACAAGATAATGGCAACACAAGAAGAAACCTTCAAAAAACTAGTCGCACACTGCAAGGAGTACGGCTTCGTTTTCCCAAGCAGCGAGATCTATGATGGTCTTGGTGCAGTCTATGACTATGGTCAAAATGGTGTAGAACTCAAAAACAACATCAAGAAATATTGGTGGGACGCTATGACTATGCTCCACGAGAACATCGTCGGCATCGATGCCAGCATCTTCATGCACCCCACCACATGGAAAGCCTCTGGCCACGTGGACGCTTTCAACGATCCGCTCATTGACAACAAGGATAGCAAAAAACGCTACCGCGCTGACGTACTTATTGAGGACCAACTCGCTAAGTACGACGAAAAGATAGAAAAAGAAGTAGCCAAAGCACGTAAACGTTTCGGTGAAAGTTTCGATGAGGAGATGTTCAAGCAAACGAACGAGCGTGTCCGCGCCAACGTAGAGAAGCGAGAGGCCCTTCACGAGCGTTTTGCTAAAGCCATGAACGATAGCAACTTAGAAGAGCTCAAACAAATCATCCTCGACGAGGAAATTGTTTGTCCTATCTCTGGTACCCGCAACTGGACCGACGTGCGTCAGTTCAACCTCATGTTCTCTACCGAGATGGGTTCTACTGCCGACGGTGCAATGAAAATCTACCTCCGTCCAGAGACCGCACAAGGTATCTTCGTGAACTATCTCAACGTGCAAAAGACAGGTCGCATGAAGATTCCTTTCGGTATCGCACAAATTGGTAAAGCGTTCCGTAACGAGATCGTAGCACGCCAATTTGTCTTCCGTATGCGTGAGTTCGAGCAAATGGAGATGCAGTTCTTCGTTCGCCCAGGTGAGGAGATGAAGTGGTTTGAATATTGGAAGGAGTTTCGCCTCAAATGGCATCAAGCACTTGGTATGGGTGACGAAAACTACCGTTACCACGACCACGACAAATTGGCACACTACGCCAACGCAGCTACCGACATCGAGTTCCACATGCCATTCGGTTTCAAGGAAGTAGAGGGCATCCACAGCCGTACTGATTTTGACCTCAGTCAACACGCACAATATAGTGGTAAGAAGATTGAGTACTTCGACCCAGAGTTCAACAAGAGCTACACTCCATATGTGATTGAGACCAGTATCGGTGTGGACCGTATGTTCCTCTCTGTAATGTGCGGTGCATACAAAGAGGAGGTGCTGGAAGGTGGCGACACCCGCGTAGTACTAAACTTACCAGCCGTTCTCGCTCCTGTGAAAGCATGCGTTATGCCACTTGTAAAGAAAGATGGGCTACCAGAGAAAGCACGCGAGATTATGGATATGCTAAAGTACGATTTCCACACCAATTATGATGAGAAAGACTCAATCGGCAAACGCTATCGTCGCCAAGACGCCATCGGCACACCCTTCTGTATCACTGTGGATCATGACACCCTGAACGATAACTGTGTGACTATCCGCCACCGCGACACGATGGCACAAGAGCGCGTAAATATCAACGACTTACACGCTATTTTGAGCAAAGCATGTAATATGCGTGAGACGTTTAAGAAGTTAAAGTGATGCAACAATAGGCTATTAGCAAGAAATAAAAAACTGCCCAACGTAATGTTAGGCAGTTTTTTGTTTGATTGAGCAGGTAAAAATTATTTACGGATACCCAACTCTTTGATGATAGCACGATAACGCTCGATGTCTTTTGCTTTCAAATAGTCAAGCAAACGACGACGCTTACCTACCAACATGGTCAAAGCGCGCTCAGTACCGAAGTCCTTGTGGTTCTTCTTGAGGTGCTCTGTCAAGTGGTTGATACGGAAAGTGAAAAGAGCGATTTGGCTCTCTGCAGAACCAGTGTTCTTAGCGTCATTGCCATACTTAGCAAAGAGTTCTGCTTTTTTCTCAGATGTCAAATACATTGTAATTGATATTTAATTAGTTAAACAATAATGACCTCGCATGATGTTATAATCCAAACGATGTCACATCTATCTGCTTTTTGCAAAGCGGGTGCAAAGGTACTACTTTTTTTTGAAACCACCAAACAATTTCATTTTTTTGTTTGATTTATTGATGAATTTCAAATGGGAAAGAACCTATGAGTTCACCATCTACAAAGAAATCAGCATTATATACACCAATCTGCAATATCTCTTCAACTAGCCAATACATTGCTCCTGAGACTTCCTCGCCTGCATATTCAAAATCTTTGCTTACAGAATATGCTATTTCGCTATTCTCAAATGCAAAAACATCGTTAACATCCTTTTGCATTACTTCGCCATCGGGACGAGTGATACGCATATAGAGCGTTTTCATGCCTGGCTCATTAGTGATATTGCGACCTATGGTGTAATCAAACTGCAATTTCTGAATCTGGTTGTAAATAGAAGTTTTGCGATCACGTTTGTTGAGCGGAATCATCTGAAAATGAGTAATTTCAAGCATTGATGCACGAGAAACTACTTCTGCCAATTGGGTACGCTCTTCTTCGAGTTGTTGAGCTTGACGAGCCACCTCTTGATATTGTTGCTTAACCTGTTGATTTTCCGCAACCAATCGTTTGTTGGTACGGTCAAGTGAATCAATTTGGTGGACATAACTAACCATCACTTGGCGCACGGTCGCTAACTCCTTCTTGAGTTCAGCAATGCGGCGGGCATTAGTCACCTTAGTGATACGAAGCTCCTCCAAAAGGTCTTGAACGCGCTGTTTCTCTTGCGACAGAAGTTCTACTAACGAGTCGTTGTGGATATCTTGCGCTTGGTAGCCATCGAACTGGATAGCTAACTCCTCGTACTCATCTTCCAACTGCTCTTTTTCAAACTCCATGAGTTCAACCATCTCTTTCATCTCCGTTTTTTGTTGGAGATTCATCCATACGAGCGCACATACGCACAATGCCAAGACAACAAGTCCTATAATTAAGGCAATATATTTATTCTTACTCATAATATGTCTAATAATTTTTCCATTTGGGTTGAACGTGATCCCTTAAGGAGGATATTTTTATCACGCAAAGGATTCGTTTCCAGATATTTATGCAATTGTTCTACGTTTTCAAACACTGGGTATGGCGAGGTGGTTTGCAAGTATTCCTCTCCAACGAGGAAGACATTATCTGCTTTGCGTTCCGCCAACATATTCACAATATTCTGGTGTTCGATGTGCGAATACTCGCCCAACTCTCGCATGGCACCAAGGATGTATGTATCGCCTTTGAAGGCATTGATTGCTGCCTGCATGGAGGTAGGGTTAGCGTTGTAGGCATCTACAATCAGTTGGTTCTTAGCCGTCTGCATAGCTTGCGAGCGGTTGTTGGTGGGCACATATTGGCGAATGGCCTCCAATGCCTGTTCGCGAGAGATGCCAAAATACTCTCCTACGCATATTGCTGCCGACACATTCTCTGCATTATATTCTCCCACAAGATTTGTGCCAGAGGGCATGGTGCCCGTTGTATATGCCACTGTCTTTAAGTCGCCTGCCATCTGTGCAAGGTATGGATTATCCGTATTGCGGAAAATAAATCCCTGATGCTCACGCAGATAGTCATACAACTCTTTCTTAGTCTTCTGTACGCCTTCAAACGAACCAAATCCCTCTAAGTGCGCGCGACCGACGTTGGTGATGAGTCCGTAGTTGGGTTCTGCGATGTCCACCAATTCCTTGATATCCCCAGGATGTGAGGCACCCATCTCCACGATAGCCATCTCATGTGCGCGTGTGATTTGTAATAAGGTAAGAGGTACACCTATCTGATTGTTGAGGTTGCCTTGCGTGTAGTGAAGGTTATATTTGGTGGAAAGGACAGTAGCTAATAGCTCTTTGGTGGTTGTCTTTCCGTTGGTACCTGTGATACCGATAATCGGTAATCCGAGTTCACGACGCCAAGCGCGTGCGAGGTCTTGCAGAGCGTGTAAGGTGCTAGGAACCAATAACGTACCCTCTGGCAGGGCGTATTCTGGGTTGTCGATGACAGCCAACGAGGCACCGCTTTCGAGGGCTAGTTTGGCAAACTTATTGCCATCAAAACGCTCGCCATGCAATGCAAAGAACACGCAACCTGCGGGCAGATTGCGTGTGTCTGTACTCACGGAAAGTGAGGATTTATTTCTTATTAGGGAGCTCCAATCCATAGCCTTTCTTTTTGTCCTCTACCTTCAGAGCGAGGCTGAGCAAGAATGCCAGCACACCAAACGAAGCGAAGACAATCATTGGCACTACATAGCCGTTGGTAGAAACGCGGAGCGTACCAATCAGCATAGGCACCAAGCACAAGCCGATATTCTGTACCCAGAAAATCAAGCAATAAGCTGAACCCAAGATCTTCTCATCGATAATCTTTGGCACACTGGGCCACATAGATGCAGGCACCAAAGAGAAGCTAACACCCAACACGAGAATCGTGCAGAGAGCCAAGGTTTTGCTTGGGAAAGCAGGCAAGACAAAAGCGAAAATACTATGGCAAATAACCATGATAATCGCACCTACCATCATCATTGATGCACCTTTGCCCTTATAATCAATAAACATACCGAGGAATGGAGTCAAGACCATCGCCAAGATTGGGAACCATTTGAACAAGCCCGATGCCTCAGCGTTGCTGATCATCAATGTCTCCTCGAGGAAGTTGGTCGCAAAGCGTTGGAATGGGAAGATAGCCGAATAATAGAGAACGCACAAGAGGGCGATAATCCAGAACATCTTGCTGCTGAAGATCTTACCAAGGTCAGAAACATGGAATTCATCCTCTGGATCGTGCATATCCGTTGCCTCACCAATAGCCACAAGTTGCTTGTCGAACTTGGTGTCCATAATAGTGAACACGAAGAAGTTAAGCAAGCCCACTACGAGCAGAAGCGCAGCGAAAAGCAATGAAGCTATTACAGAGGGTTGACCATTCACAGCAAAATGCTCGCTGATAGCAGGAGAGAACGCCATAGCAGCGAACACGCCAATACGAGCGATAGCCATCTCAAGACCCATAGCAAGTGCCATCTCTTTGCCTTTGAACCACTTAGCAAGAATCTTACTAACAGTAGTACCCGCCATCTCGCAGCCGCAGCCGAAGATCATAAAACCGAAAGCTGCCATCTTAGCAGAGCCAGGCATAGCCGTCCACCAAGAATTGAGCCATACGATATTGTTGGCATCGAACCAGTCAGAGATGCCGATATATTTAATGGACGCGCCGAGCACCATTAAGCCCGCAGAAAGCAAGCCCGTGAAACGAACGCCCATCTTATCAAGGATGATTCCTGCAAAAATGAGGAAACCGAAGACACAAAGAATATACTCCGCAGAAGCATATGTACCAAAGACGCCTTGGTCCCAACCAAGTGTGTCGTTAAGGACAGATGCCAATGGAGAAAGGATATCCACGAACATGTACGCAAAGAACATCATCGATGCCACCAGAATAAGCACCGTCCAACGTGCAATGGCGGAGTCGCGGAGAGTTTTTTGAAGTTGTTGTACCATAATAATTTCAAAGTTTCAGTTATTTACAACGCTTCGTCCTCTGGTTTTTCAACCAAGGGACGAGGCCTGTTTTTTTTCTTTTTTTTGAGCCATGCTGCTTTACGTTGTTCGTATTCAGCATAGTGAGATTCCAAATAACCATCTGCCATAATAATAGCAAAGGATTAGGATAAAAAATTATTGAATGCCCAACTCTTTCTTAACCAATGGCATAAGATCAAGAGCATCAGGAGCGATATAGTGCAATGTCATTGCCTCAAACACATAAGTGCAACCTTGCTCTTGGCTCACTTTCTTAACTGCATCCATCATCTTTTGTTGGATAGGCATCAAGAATTCTTGCTGCTTCTTTTGAATATCCTCTTGTGCAGTTTGGCGGAAGAGATAGATACGTTGCTCCATCTCAGCAATCTCTTGTTGACGGAAGTCACGCACACCTGCAGTCATCGTAGATTGATCTTTTTGGAAAGCAGCCACCTTCTTGTTAAACTCTTCTTGCATGTTAGCAAATTGGGTCTCGTATTGGCCTGCCAAGGTATCCAATTTAGCTTGTACTGTTTGCAACTCAGGCATAGAAGCCAAAAGTTCTTGTGAATTAATGTGTCCAAGTTTTTGTGCGCTTGCGAAGATGGGCAATACCAATGCAAGCATAAGAATGATTTTTTTCATTTTTTTATCTGTTTTTAATGTTATTATTTCTATTCTATTATACCTATAAGGCCTATATATTGCGCGGTGTCGGTAGCTATTTAGCCCCTAATTTTTCCAACACCTGATCCGAAATATCCAATTTGCTAGACATATAAATCAGACTAGGGTCAGCCGACCGATCCTTTACAACATCATACCGCTTCTCCGAAGCAATATCCTGAATAGCAGCATATATCTCATCTTGAATAGGTTTGAGCAATGCTTCACGCTTTTTGTACCACTCGCCTTCCTCTCCAAAATACTTTCTTTTGAGTTCCATGACGTACTGCTCTTTTTCCAAGATTTCATCTTCACGTTTCTTCTTCATATCCGCAGACAAGAAGATTTGTTCCGTTTGATAATTGCTGAGCAGTACTTTAGCTTCTTGATTAGCAGTATCTATCTCCTTCTGCCAACGTTTTGCAATCATAGAGAGTTGCTCATTGGCTGTTTCGTATTGCGGAATATTTTTTAAGATATATTGCATATCAATATACGCAACAGCAAACTTCTGGGCTTTAGCAGGTATTTGCATGAGACAGGCAGCAAAGATGGCGAGCGAGACTAAAATATATCGTTTCATATTTCACCTATATATATTATGTATTATAATTCTTGTCCGAGTACGAAGTGGAACTGCGATCCTCCATATTGATTTGAGCCATTGATAGGATCGAATCCCCATCCCCAGTCAATACCCATCAATCCGAACATAGGTAGGAACAGTCGAACACCCACACCAGCCGAGCGCTTGAGTTGGAATGGGTTATAGTCTTTGATATCCGCAAAACAGTTACCTGCCTCCACGAATGCCAATGCCCAAATGGTAGCATTCTGTTCAAGAGCGATAGGATAGCGGAGCTCCATGGTGAACTTATTGTACACATAACCCATGTTGCGTCCCGTAGCAGGATCATATGGAGTTAATGAACCAGACTGATAACCACGCATAGATATATACTCTGTAGAATAACTAGAATAGCTAGACATACCATCGCCACCCATATAGAAACTCTCAAATGGCGATTTAGCATTTTTGTTGTAGTGTCCCAAATATCCAAACTCTGCACGTGCCATCAATACTAGCTTAGAGTCCGCAGAAAGTGGTGTGAAGACCTTTCCAGAGAAACGCCATTTGTGGTATTCCAGCAGGTTATACTTCTCAGAAGTAGTCATCTGCGCATATTGCGCATCTGTTGTTCCCTTGATGAGCGAATAAGGAGGTGTAATCTTTAATCCCAATGTAAATTGCGAACCTCTACGTGTATAGATTGGGTTATCAATACTTGAACGAGAGAGTTGGAAATTTAGCGCAAAATTATGACTAGTACCATCGGTCAAAATCATATATGGCCAATCCTTCATCATGTACATTTGGTAACTTAGCTCGCCATAGAAAGAGAAATAATCATCTGGCCAGTTGAGACGTTTACCATATCCTAAACTAACACCAAAAGTACGAAGATACTTGTCAGGATCCGCCTCTGATTCTTGCAATTGCTGGAGATAATCAGAGTTACCAGAATAGGAATAATAACTATAATACGTATTATACAGGTTCTGATATGCTTGATAATAACGATCAGAATATCCCGTTTGCGAAGCGAAGAATATATTCGCACTCAATGAGTTAGGTCGTTTTCCACCCAACCAAGGTTCTAAGAAACTGACAGAAGCCGAAGTATAATACACACCATTGGTTCTGGCATTGATGCTAAATGTTTGTCCTTCACCTTGTGGTACAATACGATAACTCTCTGGGTTGAAAAGATTTTGAATAGCGAAGTTGGTAAATTTCAGTCCTAATGTTCCGATAAGACCCGTTGCCCCCCAACCTAGCGAGAACTCAATTTGGTCACTAGATTTAGTCTCAAGTTGGTATGTAATATCTACCGTACCATCTTCTGGATTAGGCTGAATATCAGGAACAAGATTCTCTTGATCAAAGTGTCCCATCTGCGCTAACTCACGCAGCGAACGCATGATATCAGATTGGCTATATAGTTGTCCAGGTTTCGTATATAGTTCACGGCGAACAACGTGCTCGTACACGCGCGTGTTACCCACTATATTAATCGCGTTAATTGTAGCAGGCTGCCCCTCATACATTCGCATTTCAAAATCAATCGAATCGTTATTAAAGTGAACCTCTACAGGATCCACATTAAAGAAGAGATAGCCTTGGTCTGTGTATAGTTTAGAAACAGCGTCATCATCCTCATTAAGACGCTTGTTCAACTCCTTAAGATTATACACATCACCTTTCTTAATACCCAATACGGCATTCAAGTATTCATATGGGTACACAGTATTTCCCACCCACTTGATATCACCAAAGAAATACTTGTTACCTTCATCAATAGTGAGATAAACATCTACTCTAGTAGAATCTTCTGGCGAACGAACCACACTATCTGCCAAGATAATAGCATCACGATAACCAATCTCATTGTATTTTTCAATCACCGCTTTCTTGTCATTTTCAAACTCAGCAGCCACAAACTTTTTAGGGCGGAAAAAGTTAATAATGTTATTATCGTTGGTTTTCTTCATCGCAAAGTTGACTTGGTTATCAGTAAGTGCTTCATTACCTGATATATATATATGTCCCACTTTGGTTTTAACCTTTTTATCTACGTTTATGGCAACCTTGACATATCCTGGATGATCTGGATCATCGAACTGCAAGACTTGTACAGTAGCATCACGGAAACCCTTTTCAGCTAGATATTTGGTAATCACCTTATTTGCTCTATCTTCTAAATCAGGCGTCATTTGTCCGTCTTTTTGGATACCTACTTTCACTTCCACATCTTCAATCTCGCTTTTTTTGAGGCCATTGTATGCTAATTGAGATACACGAGGACGTTGTTTCAGTGCAATCTCCAGCCATATCTTATCGCCTTCAATCTTGTTAGCCTTGATTTTCACGTCTGAGAAAAGTCCTTGTTTCCAAAAGCGCTGAAGCGTTTTAGTAATTTGGTCGCCTGGTATCTCTATTTTATCTCCTACTGCCAGTCCAGAGAAACCGATCAACACGAAATCCTCGTAACTATCTGCGCCTGTAACCGCAATATCCGCGATTTCATATATCTTACGCTGCATGGTGTATTCAATCACAGGCAACGCCTCTACTTTAGTGGTGTCCGATATAGCTACAACACTATCATTTTGTGCCGCAATTGGCAGCACAATCATCAAACATAATAATATGTTAACGAACTTGTTCACTAGTCTTTCCAAATCTTCTTTCTCTACGTTGATAATCAACAATTGCACGATAAAATTCTTCATTAGTAAACTCTGGCCATAAACAATCAGTAAAATACAACTCTGCATATGCCAATTGCCATAACAAGAAATTACTAATACGCAATTCGCCGCTTGTGCGAATCAGCAAATCTGGATCGGGCATTTGTGCCGTTGTCATTGAAGCCGATATCAACTCTTCATTGATATCTTCCAATAGCACTGTCCCTAACTGAATGGCAGCAGCAATATTGCGAGTCGCTTGAATAATCTCCCAACGCGCACTATAACTAAGCGCTATCACCAGATTTAAGCCAGTATTTTGACTCGTTTCTTCCATGCATGCACGAAATCTTTGTTGTGCATTTTCTGGCAAACGAGTTAAATCTCCTATCGTTGATAAACGAACATTATTCTTCATCAATGTGGGTGTCTCCTTAGCAATTGTATCCACCAACAAAGACATCAAAGCATCCACTTCATCTTTCGGGCGATTCCAGTTTTCAGTGGAAAATGCATATAAAGTAAGGTATTCTATTCCCAATTCAGCAGCAGCCTCTGTGATACGATGTACTGTTTCCACGCCCTGACGATGCCCAAACATACGCGCCAATCCCTGGCGCTTTGCCCAGCGGCCATTACCATCCATGATGATTGCAATATGACGCGGAATCCGATCCTTCTGTATTTGGTTCTTATAACTCATTTTGTTCTTCAGCACGTTACTCTTCGCAGAAATAACACTTCCTCCTTAACCTAGCAAACTCAAACACCACTCCGATGGTCAAAGTTGAAGTCAAATCATTATTCAATATATTAAATCCATTGAGGTCGTGTGAATTGTCCAATTCACCCCCATATCCTTCCACGTTGTCCATCAAAAAAATTTGATGCTGCCAACATGCCTGCAATTGCCAACGTTCTGCGAACCTCCATTTCATGCCAATCCCAATCGGAATATAGACGAGCGGTTTTCGAAAACTAGACAATGCCACTAGTGGGTACTTATTATTCTCTGGATTCACCAAAGTAGCCTCCTTATTGCAAACTGCAATTCCCACTCCTAGGCTAATAAACGGCGTAATCGGTTTTATTCGCGAGTCATACGGATGCAATCCGTAGCGAAAAAAGTTATACTCTGCAGTGACATCAATATTCCACATCGGATTTTGATATATTGTGCTCGCTGGAGATATTACTTCCTCCGTGGCAGGTGGAGCATAGTCATATACGATTCGCTGATGTTGCGTTTGGACTTGCATTGCCCAACGCGGGTCAAACTTATAGCGAAACTGCGCTCCAAAAACCTCCTGAGGATTCGCAAAAATCATTTTAGTTGCATCGCCAACATAATATCCTAAACCAATTTGCGCCCCTATTTCACAAGCATATTCTGGAGTGGATGCAAATACCATAGTGGAACATGTACAACTCCACCAAAGCATCAGCCATATAACTCCATCACGCGACTTGATAACCGTTTAATAGTCAATAATAATACCCTCTTTATTATTCGCTGGGAAGTTATAAATCACAGCCACAGTAACCACAAAGTTATGTGTGCTAGCTGGTTTATACTTATATCCACTAGCTTGGAAATCTACGCCCTTATAATCTTTAGGCTGGTAGTAATCCGGATCAACATTGCTTGGTTTCTTCGTTGAACTACCATCCACATTACCATTCACTAAGAATAAGTCATACTGACATGCCACCTTGATTTGCCAGTTCATTTCAGTACGCAACTTCACGCCCACTCCAAATGGCATGTACATAGCCGCAGCCAAATCATTGGTTTTGACGGCAGGAAAGTATGAATTTTGTTTACCAGATCCATCTTTCATTCCCCAGCGATATGTAGCATGTTTATTGTACAACGACAAGCCGAGACCGGCTGCCACGTAAGGCGTTACACGATATACTTTAGCATGGATATTTTCCACGAAACCATATTTCAAGATATTAAACTCTGTCATCATGTCGACATTCCACATAGCGTTATAGAAGTGCAACCCTCTATCAGACAGATGATTCTCGGTAAAACGCATACGCTGACGCATAGCTTGCAACTGCAAAGCCCAACGTTGGTCAAAACGATAGCGAACAAAGCCGCCAAACGACTCAAATGCTGGTAAATTTTCAGTCTCAGGAACCCAAGCAAACTCATACATACGCGTAAAACCATTCATAGGGTTCTCGTTACCTAGATAGAATGCCGCACCTGCTTGTAAGCCTACTTCTATATTTTCAGTTTGCGCACTTGCACATAAAGAAGTCAGCAACATCAAAACAATAAAAAATACGCCTTTCTTCATAATAACTTTTTATCTTTTTTTATATTATACACATTTGACCTGCAAAGGTACTACTTTTTTTTGATATATGCAAATTATTTCTTGAATAAAATTTTGAAAGCCTCTGCAACTCGACCTACTTCTACCACATGTATCTTCAAATTATGACTATCAAATTTCTGTCCTGCAGGAACGATAATCCGCTTAAAACCAAGTTTCTCCGCTTCTTTTATCCGTTGATCTATACGATTGACCGGACGAATTTCACCCGCCAATCCCACTTCGCCCGTTACGCACGTTGATTCGTCGAGTGCAATATCCATATTCGAAGATAGCACCGATGCTAGTACAGCCAAATCAATAGCTGGATCATTCACACGCAAACCACCTGCAATATTAACAAACACATCTTTTTGCAACAATTTGAATCCCACGCGTTTTTCCAAAACGGCTAGCAGCATATTCAAGCGCCGAGCATCGAAGCCCGTACTACTCCGCTGTGGTGTACCGTAAGCGGCACTTGCGACTAGTGCTTGTACCTCTATCAGCAGAGGACGCACGCCTTCTACTGCGGCTGCGATAGCAATCCCGGACAAGCCCTCCCGACGACTAGAAAGCAGCAACTCACTAGGGTTGAGTACTTCTCGCAGGCCATCTTGTTGCATCTGGAAGATACCCAATTCACTCGTATTACCAAAGCGATTTTTTTGGGCACGCAGAATGCGATATAAATAGTGTTGATCCCCTTCAAACTGCAATACTGTATCTACAATATGTTCTAGCACTTTGGGACCTGCCAAAGAGCCTTCTTTATTGATATGTCCAACAATGATAAATGGTACATTTTTCTCTTTGGCGTATTGTAATATCCGAGCAGCGCACTCACGCACTTGGGTCAAACTGCCCACACTAGCCTCAATAGTTTCGGTACCTATCGTTTGGATACTATCCACGACCACCACTTCTGGTTGAATACCTGTTACACTATCTAAGATTCGCTCTAGGGAGGTTTCCGCCAAGATATATAAATTTGAGGCATCACCAGACAAGCGTTCGGCTCTCAGTTTCAGTTGTTTAACACTTTCCTCACCGCTAGCATATAGGGTTTTCTTTTCCCCCATTTTTAATAGCACTTGTAGTGCCAAGGTTGATTTTCCTATACCAGGCTCTCCACCTAGCAGTACCAAACTACCGGGCACTAAGCCACCGCCTAGAACGCGATTCAATTCCGAGGAGTGCATATCTATCCGCATCTCCTCTTGAGCCTCTACTTCATGCAGACGTTGAGCTTTGGCACCTCGTCGGAGGGTTGTTCCGCCTTTTTGGGTTGAAACGACTGTACTCGTTTCCTCTTCATAGGTGCCCCATTCTCCACAAACGGGACAACGACCTATCATCTGTGGAGCTTTTGCTCCGCAGTTTGAACATACATATTGCGTAGAAACCTTCATTATATCTCAATCGTTTTGCACTCTTCTGCCAATAGTGTGTTCGCAAAAACTTCTTGTGCTTCGTTCAAAAAGACCGTATGGTCGTCTTCGCGGGCACTAAAGTGACCTATTACTAGTTTCCCGACACCTGCCTGTCTCGCTATTTGTGCAGCTTGTTTGGCTGTAGAATGGGTATGTTTTTTACATTTATCCACATCTTTTTCCGTGTAGGTTGCTTCATGAAACAACACTTCCACGCCCGCTATCTGCTCTATTATCTGCTCACGATATGCAGTATCCGAGCAATAGGCATAGCGTTTCCGAGGTTCGGTATCGCGATGGTGTTCGGTGAATAGGAAACCACAAGTAGGCACTTTATGTTTTAGAGGAATAGTTTCTATTGTCAATGTTCGATCCTCAAAGATAACCTCTCGTTTGCGCGGGTTAAGCGTATGGAAAACAACCTCATAGGTCATATCTTGACAATGATAGTCCAACAGCGGACGAAGCAGTTTCTCCAAATCTGCATGTGCATAGATATGCAATGGTTGCGTACGTCCCATCATACCTAATGTAGAAATCAAACCTATCAAGCCAAAGCAGTGATCGCCATGCAGATGTGATATCAGCACAGTGTAAAGCCGTGCTGTTTTCACGCCTAATTGTCTCATCTTCAGTTGTGTACCTTCGCCGCAGTCAACCAGAAATGATTTGTCGCACAGTTCCACAATCTGCCCTGTAGGCGAGTTCTGGAAGGTGGGCATAGCACTGCCACAGCCTAATATGGTTAATTTGCCTGTCACTTACGCAAACTTAGATAGATACGTGTAAACACATTCTTGGTATATTGTGGAAAGTCACCCTGCTGAATCCAGCTATGATAGCCTGGATCGCGACGAAAGATATCCGCCACACGTTGACCTTTGTATTTACCAAAATTAAATATTTCCACGCCTTGTGCATCATACGCAATCCGCCCTGCAAAGTCTGCGAAACGGGTCGTACCTGCGGTAAACTCAGCCAAGCCTGCCACATCAGTGGGGATGTCATATTTTTCCAATTGCGCCATCAGCACTTCATAAGTAGCCATCGTGTCCGCATCTGCTGAATGGGCATTAGTCAAATCTTTGCCGCAGTAGAATTTATAGGCGGCAACCAGGTTGCGAGGTTCTTGTCGTTGGAAGATAGTAAACACATCCACCATCTTCTTTTGTTTCAAATCGATATTGATGCCGGCACGCATCATCTCTTCCGCCAACAGTGGCAGATCGAAATGATTGGAGTTATATCCTGCCAAATCTGCATCATCCAGCACTTTCACCAGCTCTGGCGCAATCTCTTTGAAGGTGGGGCAATTTACCAAATCCTCATCGTAGATTCCATGCACAGAACTAGCTTCTGCCGAGATACGCAGCTGCACTTCTTGCCCCAGCATCAGTTGTACTGGTTTGACGCGGAAAGTCTTTCCCTCCGAACAACCATTGGGAAAGACTTTGTAATAACTCAACTCTACAATCCTATCGGATGCTATATTTAGTCCCGTGGTCTCCAAGTCAAAGAAGACCAGCGGGCGAGTCAATTGCAATTTCATCTTTCAATTACACAGATTTTGCAGTTTGTCTTAAGCAGATTGCTGAGTGAATCATGGGAGTAATGTAGAACATTGCGACCGAATAACAACCAGCAAGATGCCTAAATAAACACAAAATTAGTCGTTGAGCAACATTGGCATAAGCAATACGAGCAAATCTTGACCTTCCTCATTCTCGGCTGGCAATATCAAACCTGCGCGAGCGGGGTCAGCCAAGTGAAGGAGCACGTCTTGCGAAGTTACATTCGAAAGGATTTCAATCAAGAATGGTGCCTTGAAACCGATAGCCATTGGCATGCCGGTGTAGTCGCATGGAATGATCTCTTCTGCAGAAGTAGAGAAGTCGATATCTTGTGCCGAAATCTTGATTTGATTCTCGCTCAACGCCAATTTCAGCAAGCTAGTACCTGTATTTGCAAAAACGGCTACACGCTTGCAGGCATTAACGATGGTTTGGCGATCTACCACTACCTTATTGGTGTTGTTTTGCGGTATCACCGCATTGTAGTTAGGGAAGCGACCTTCTATTTGGCGGCAAACGATGATGGTAGTGCCAAATTCAAACTTCGCATTCTTTTGACCAAAGGTCACTTTTACTTCTTCTGCCTCTTTTTGTAATACTTGTTTAAGCAGTTGAGCTGGTTTCTTTGGCAGGATAAAGCTTACGGCTTGTGTACCTTTTACATGTTCATTGATATAGCGTACCAAGCGGTGTGCATCGGTTGCCACCAGGGCTATCTTATCTTCTGTCAAATCGAAGTAGATACCATTCATGACTGGGCGCAACTCGTCATCTGCGGTACAGAAGATTGTTTTGTTTATCGCATCTAAGAGCACATTAGAGGGGATTGCAAACGCATTCTCGCCTTCTTCCACTGGCATCTCTGGATACTCCAAACCGTTCGCACCCACGAAACTATATGTACCGTTGGCACTGGTGATATTCAAACCAAAGTTCTGGTCATCAATTTGGAAGGTCAGAGGTTGCTCGGGGAACTCTTTTAGGGTTTCCAATAGCAATTTTCCACCTACTGCCACTTTACCTGCGCCCTGAGCATTTTCTACTGTCAAGGAAGTACGAATAGTAGTCTCGCTATCCGATGCGGTCAAGGTTAACACATCGCCTTTGAGGTCAAATAACACAGCCTCCAATATCTGCAAACTATTTTTTGCAGCAATCACACGGCTCACAGCTTGCAACTGAGCAAACAATTTTGAGCTTGATACATTAAATTTCATATCTATTCTTTTTTATTTTTATGTACGTTTTGTGACTGATAACGATTAGGTCATCATTTCGCCCGCAAAGATACAAAAAATATATGAATTATGCAAATTATTTGTGCATTTTATTTATTTTTTGTACCTTTGCACCCTGAAAAGAGCAAAAAAGTCTTAAAAGTACCATCGCACCTATGGTGCTGTGTCAATAGTAAACAACCTTTGAAACTTTTAGAACCCTTAAAACTCTTTAACAATTAAACAGAAATGATTGGTATTTTCGACAGCGGTTATGGCGGACTGACTATTCTGAATCACATTCGCCAGCATCTTCCCCAGTACGATTATCTCTACTTGGGCGACAATGCTCGTGCGCCCTACGGAACACGCTCATTTGATGTCATTTACGAATATACCCTTCAGGCGGTCAATTACCTGCATCAGCAGGGCTGCAATCTCATCATTCTCGCTTGCAACACGGCTAGTGCCAAGGCGTTACGTACGATCCAGCAACGCGATATCAATCCTGACGAACTTCGCGTGTTAGGTGTCATCCGCCCAACGGTGGAGGTTGTGCCACAGCGCACGCGTACCAAACATATCGGCGTACTGGCCACCCCAGGCACAGTAGCATCCGAGAGCTATGTCATCGAACTCCTCAAGCAAGACCCTACCCTTACCGTCACCCAACAGGCTTGCCCCATGTGGGTACCGTTGATTGAGTCAGGCGAACATTTGGGCGATGGTGCTAACTATTTCGTAGAAAAGTACTTAACCGAACTTCTCACCCGCGACCCGCTGATTGATACCATCATTTTGGGCTGTACCCATTATCCCCTACTCCAGCCCAAGATTGAAGCGTTCTTAAAAACAACACCAAACATTGTCATCAATACTCCACACCAACCCTCCACCCTTCAGGGAGGAGTGGGAGGGGGGCTTATCTCCCAGGGTGAGATTGTCGCTCACAGCCTAGAGGATTATCTACACCGTCATCCTGAAATCGTCGAACGTATCTCCTCCCCTTTGAAGGGGAGATCGGGAGGGGGCTTCCTCACCACTGAATCTGCTGCCAAATTCTCAGAGTCGGCATCTCTTTTCCTCTCCGAACCTATCACTGCGCAACATATTGAGTTGTGAGTAATTCCTATTGTTTGCCTATTGGTCGCCACCTATTTGCCACCTACTTGCCACCTACTTGCCACCTATCTTCATCGGAACCTCATCGGAACCTCATCGGAACCTCATCGGAATCTCATCGGAATCTCATCGGAACCTCGCCGTAACATTACCATATTATCACCATGACATCTTCAGGAGAGAAACAGCCCATCTCCCCGCTTTCTCCCACCACGAACAACAAAAAAAAATCGCCCTCTACCGAGAACGATTTTCATACTTAGCAATATCATCTGTCATTTATTCCACTATAAACGAATTGCTTTCGCCGTTTACTTCAAAGAAATACATGCCACTTGGGTAGTCTTTTACATTGAGTTGGAGTTCTTGTTTGTTCTTATCCAAGAACTTACGCTCAACCAATTTGCCTTGCATGTCGTAAATTTTCATAGAAGTTGCATCCTCTACCTCGTAAGGCAATGTCACTAAATCAGTTGCAGGATTGGGATACGCATTGCGTTTTACTTTCGCAGGCACATTCTCCACACTTGTTGTAGTCTCGCCATTGCCAGGACAGGAGTAGATATAAGTATCATGAGGCAGTTCTATAACAAACTTACATGTATCTGCTACTTTTACAAGACTTACTATCGGACTTTGGTTTTCAAATCCCCACCGTTGAATGCACTCGCCATCTTCCTTTAGTATTTCTATTCTATAAGTATTCCACCAGTCATTCTCATTTATAACATTCACCACACACACCTTTCCGTCTGTACTAAAGACATTTTTAGCGATGATTTGCGGTTCTTGTTGGAAAGTATGAACTAAAGAATAATTTGAATCGTAAATATGAAACAAGCTATCATTTCCTCGAATAAAATACATATCATCCAAACCAACAACATATAATTTATTGCAGAAACTCAGTCTTCCATCAAAGTGATGCTCTTGCTTCAATGCAAATTGCGCACTCATTGTTGCTGTGGTTAGCAGCATAACTAAACCAAGTAAAATCTTTTTCATAATCATTTAATTTTATATAAAATGAGTGCCCCTTTGGTTGGGGCACTCACATAACATTATTATTTTTTTTAGATACCCAAACTTGCTTTGATAGCAGGAATCTTAGCCTCTGCCTCTGCCACAGCTTTATCATAATCAGCTAACGTTGGCATCTCGGCAGGAATCTCGAAGTAGAACTTAATCTTTGGCTCAGTACCACTTGGGCGAACACTGATTTTCATGCCACCTTCGGTGAAGTATTGCAACACATTGCTAGTGGCATTGAGTGCCATCACAATAGGAGTCTCTACCCACTCGCCATTCACCAATTCGCGTTGAACGAGGGTCTTGAAGTCTTTAGACTTAACCACTTTCTCGCCTGCGATTTCTACAGGAGGATTTTGTCGGAAGTTCACCATCATGGCTTGAATCTCCTCTGCGCCAGACTTACCAGGACGAACAACATTAACGGTTGTCTCGCGTTGGAAGCCATACTCCATATACATATTCAGCAGATAATCATACAAGGTCATGCCATTATCCTTCGCATATGCTGCAATCTCGCAGATGAGGCAGATAGCAGAAGGTGAACATTTATCGCGTACTGCATCGTAAGCCAAGAAACCGAAGCTTTCCTCGCCGCCACCGATATATTTGCGTGTGCCTTCCCACTCACGAATACGGTTAGCAATCCACTTGAAGCCCGTATATTCATCGGTCAAAGTCACGCCTTGAGCGTCTGCCATCTTGCGAATCAACTCGCTGGTAACGATAGTCTTAACCAAATAATGTTCTGGACGCAACTTGCCCAACTTCTTCATATTATTGATGATGTAGTAGCAGTACATCATGCAGGTTTGGTTACCGTTGATGATAGTCCATTCACCTTTGTCGTTGCGGCAAACAATAGCGATACGGTCAGCATCTGGGTCAGAAGCAATCACCAAATCAGCATTGAGTTGTGTACCAAGGTTCATACCCATAGTCATTGCCTCAGCGTTCTCTGGGTTTGGGCTTTGCACTGTCGGGAAGTTTCCGTCAATCACCATTTGCTCAGGCACTACATGGATATTCTCAAAGCCCCAAGAGCGCAAACACATTGGAATAATCTGACGTCCAGCACCATGGAGAGGGGTATAAACGATATTCAAATCTTTTTGGCGGAGGATAGTCTCTTGGTCAATCATCACGGTCTTAACGGCTTGCATGTAGTCGTAGTCCATCTCGCCGCCGATAATCTCGATAAGGTGCTCATTGCCAGTCATCTTCACATCCGCCATAGTCACCTTGTTCACCTCATCGATGATACCTTGGTCATGTGGTTGTAGCACTTGGCTACCATCCTCCCAATATGCTTTGTATCCATTATACTCTTTTGGATTATGACTTGCTGTCACGTTTACACCGCCTTGTGCAGACAGATGGCGAATAGCGAAGCTAACCTCTGGTGTTGGGCGCAAGCTCTCGAATAGATATACTTTGATGCCATTTGCGGCAAACACTTTTGCCACAGTTTCTGCGTATAGGCGACCATTGTTGCGGCAGTCATGACCTACCACCACGCTTACTACATCTCCCTTGAGGGTCTCAAAGCCGCCTTCTTGTTGTACTTTCAGCAGGTAGTTGGCATAACCTTGGGTAGCTTGAGCCACCACATATTGATTGACGCGATTAGTACCTGGGCCCATGATGCCACGCAAGCCACCTGTACCAAACTCCAACGTACGATAGAAGCTATCTATCAATTCTGTTTTATCCTCTGCCTCCATCATTGCCTTTACCGCAGCGCGGGTATCAGCATCAAAAGGCTCTTTGGTCCATTGCTCTGCAACTGCCAAAACTTTTTCTAGTTCTTCGTTTTTCATTGTTGTATTTCTTTAATGATTATCCAATATCCTTAACCCAATAGTCCAAAGGGCATCCGCCTACTTTATCGCCTACAAAGGTACGACTTTTTTTTTAATCATGCAAATATAAAACCACTTTCCCCCTTTTTTTTCGCTATAAAACATATATTTTGTTTGCAAAAGTCAATAAAAAGCAGTACTTTTGCGTTTTAATTTGAGTTATTGTATATCGTATATCTATGCAAAGTGTTACTGTCAACGATCTCGTTTTTGACGAGTTTCTATCTGAACAAGAGATTGATGCCATTGTTTCTAAGGTGGCAGAGCGTATCAATACGGATTATGAAGGTCGTGAGCCGCTCTTTATTTGTGTATTGAATGGTGCATTTATGTATGCTTCTGACTTGTTAAAAAAGATAACATTGCCAACTGAAGTCACCTTCGTACGTCTCAAGTCCTACGAGGGCACAGCGACCACAGGCAAGGTCAATATGCTTGTGCCTTTGCAGGTTCCTATCAAAGACCGTGATATCATTATTGTGGAGGATATTGTGGATACAGGGCTCACCATGCATGGGTTTATACGACAATTGAAGGAGGCAGGTGCTCGTTCGGTAGAATTAACATCATTCCTTTTCAAGCCCAACTCCATTCTATACCATGACGCTACGCCAAAATACATTGGCAAGTCTATTCCTACTAAATTTGTAGTAGGTTATGGATTGGATTATGATGAGAAGGGGCGCAATCTCCCATCGCTGTATGTAGTGAGGAAATAGCCCTATTTTGCTCATTAGGGACTACAAAAAAGGAATAATTTATAGTTATTTTCACTTTTTTCGTTAAAATATTTGGTCATATCAAAAAAAAGCAGTACCTTTGCACCCGCTTTCGAAAAGAAGCATGGTCCGTTAGCTCAACTGAATAGAGTACCACACTACGGATGTGGGGGTTGCAGGTTTGAATCCTGCACGGATCACAAACAACAGGAAGGAATCACGCAAGAGTTTATTCTTAAGCGTGATTTCTTTTTTTGGGGTTGTAATGTCACGTCAAAGGGATAGGATTATGCAGAAATCCTGCAGCAGTCGCTAGTACTTGCTTCGCGAGTCTGCTTAATCTTATAGCATGTGTCGGGAAGCTTTATCCTAAGCCAATAAACAAAAAAGACCGCGTGTGCGGTCTTTTTTGTTTACTGAAGAACGTATTTGTATATCTCGTTGTTTATCTTCATCAGGTACACACCTGCAGGCAAGCCCGCCATCGACAATTGCGTTTGATAGTCAAACGGATGCTGGTATAGCACTTGTCCATGCATGTTGCATAGAACAACTATATTCTCCTCTTGACCCGTAGAAACATAAACGATATTGTCGGATATCCATACCTTGGATGAAGACACATTATCAATAGCAGTAGTTGTGCCCCTGTTGCCATTACCATTGGGGTGACCCGCTGGGAACTCTGGATTGAGCTGCACTTGGAAGCGCATATCATTCACCGACATAGCAGGAGCATGGAAAGTATAAGTACCCTCCTCTGCCAAAGCAATGATACTATCATTCTCCAAATCCTTGATATAAAGCGAGTCGCCT
>JAZNMT010000022.1:0-2567 GCA_045579895.1 Paludibacteraceae bacterium | reverse complement strand
AAGATTGACCGCCAATTCAGCTTTGTCAATATCGCTTGCCGTCTTGAAGAGAACGCCTTTGATGCTGGTATCTACCCAAGACGCAACAATACTCCTATCCAGCAATGCGAGGAGCCTCTCCAAAAGGTAGTTCGCCAAGAGCCAAGCGAAGAGAGTAGCCTAACTGCTGGCTTGCTCGACCTCGCAACAGCCCCTGCCACAGATCCTGAAGAGGAGATGCTGGCAAAACAATATGTAAAGAAGAAAAAGAAGCCACAGCGCAAGCGTGGATTCAGATTGTGATAATTTATTGTTAAACTATTAAAACTTTTAGACTATGTACGAGTACAAAGCTAATTACAATGATTTGATTAGTGACTTCAATCTCTACCTTTGCGAGAGATATGGTTACAGAAATGCGTGCAGTGTTATGTGGAATGCAAATGGCATCTGCATCAGTATTCACAGGGGAAGTTTGGATATCTATATCCGCTTCTGGGAGTATAGCAAGGGCGTGGGCAACTACCCCGACTGGAGTATTATCATCGCTCGTTGCGAGTTCCGCGATGAACTGCGAGAGCACCGCTTCGAACTCCTCAAAGACCTTGTACGATTCTTCAAGGAGTATATGCCCCGCTACGGGTATAAATACCTCTGCACCGAGGATGACGACTACAAGTATTACCAGACGCTAAACCTCCCCTGCATCAAACGCGGCTTTATGGGACTCCATTGCAACTATGGAGCACCGCTGAGTGAGATTGATGTTTAACGGTTGAAGCAACCTTAGAATGTGAGAGACTCATTTATCCGAAGGTATCCAAATTTTTGGAAAGTATCGGACAAATGGGTTTCTTTTTTTATTCGGCCGGACAAGTGTACTCCCGAATCAGAGACATTTACAGAGCATTTGTCCGAGGGTATTAGAATTTTTCTAATTGCTTCGGACAAATGCTATCTGTTCTGCAATAATGATATCTTATGAACATATTTCCGAGGCTTACAAAGAAATTTTGTAACCATCGGACAAATGAGCTGTTATAAATTAATTTTTAGTAACTATAGCATCAAATTGTTCTTTTAATTTATATAGTTCCGAATTATGGTCCGCAATATCGCCCCTATAATTTTTGTAGAACGAAAGGATGTGCCTAAATTTCTCATTCTCGGTCAGAGAATCAATATTATTAAAATCATTTTTAAAAATGATTGGCAATAATTCTTTTCTTTCACTATCTGAAAGTTTAGACATCTCTTCACGCCATTTTTGAGTATATCCAAGATGCTCAAAAAAGAAACGGAACAATATAAATGTCTCAGGCATAATCAGCAATTCCATATATTCATCTTCATTTTTTCCGAATGCTTTTTCAAAGAAAGAAACTCCACGACCAATTTTTCCTTTAGTGGCATTCAGAATTGCCTGAACTGCTCTTATATACTTGCGATTCCAATGTTCTCCAATGTAATCTCTATCATGACTGTGTTCATCACGAATTGGATGGTATTTCATTGGAAAAGAATAGATGCTAACATTTAGCTCTTCGCACAAATCCACATTGACCCTCATTCGATGGTAAAGATCTTGTGGCTTGTCCTTGAAATTATACAGCAAATAATTAGAGAAATCCTTCATACCATACGATACACTCATTTTAAGCGCATCTGTGTATGATTTTTCCGTTTTCACATCATCAAATGCAATTCTTAATGGACGTATAGGGATTTGCGCCAAAAGAGCAACCCTCTCTGTATTAAACAGACGAGCATCAACACCTTGATTGAAATCTACATATCTCAATCTACCTTTTTGTTTAGAATATTTTTTCTCAAAATACTTCGCAAAGTCCTTATATGTCTTTACCAAAGCATCTTTAGTACAAGTTTCGGGGTGTAGCAATCCATATTGTTCTCGAAGTCTATAGATATGGGTACGTGCATCCTCTCCGATACTTTTAAGGTCGTTAATCTCTTTAAGTAGCTTCCAGCATTTACGGATATAGGCTCGATCATTTATGCCAAGTCGTAAATTTCGGATAGCTATGTTATATTGATTGGGCTCTATATATTTGGCACCAGGCACAAATCCACACGAACGAATATCCTTTATAATTCTATGAAGGTCTTTTGACGCAAGCACATTATTATCCATGAGTAGGAGATTCTGTTGATCTCCATATAATCTACGCGTTCTATCTATTCTTTCCTTTAATGGAAGATAAGATTGAAAATGTGGCTCTAAAATTGGCACAGCACAAAACGGGCAACGCCTTATACAACCACGAGTGGCATAACTAAAGAAAGCACCACTATCTACATAAACATAATCTATCTCATCAAGGATTGAATAATCTAACGGAAGTTCGTCTATAATATATGGATTATCAGAATCTATATCCTTATATGGAGTATGTAATGTTCCACAATGCGGTTTGATACCTGTTGCTTCCTCAATTTCTTTTGGTTGTATTGAAGCCAAAACACCACCTACCATTAAGTTCTTTATATCTTTAACCATCGTTTTGGCAAAGAGAATTGTCTCAATGGTAATATCCCAGTAAAAGGTAAATAGTGTTGTTACACCTACC
>JAZNMT010000021.1:0-12051 GCA_045579895.1 Paludibacteraceae bacterium | reverse complement strand
ACAAAAATCTGGTCCCAGAAGATGGCGAGTTATGATTGGTCAATTAGATAGTATTGTAAAAGATGTAACGCAATTTACAGAAAAAACCAATGGTGTAATTCGGTTAGGGCTGCATATGTTTACATCATATAGTTCAAGCACTATAGATAAAGCTGCGAAATTTGATGAAGAAATAAACAATATAGCGAATCGCTTCTGCAAAGACCTAGCAAAAAAATCCAAAAAATATAAACCTGATATGTTGCTTTGTTGGAAAATACCATCAAAGATTGTTAAAAAAGGTAGTGATGAGTATGGTATGACATATCCAGGATTATGGACTATTGCTAAGATATATCCCCCTTTACAGCATAAAGGCGCGCGAAAGAATACTCAGTCCTGATAATTGTGCACTTTGTGTTCAACGTCTCCTCTTTCTCTTTGCCTATCAAATCTCATTCGAGTATTTCTTGCCTATCCGCTACCTGTCTAGCTCTCGCGGATCTTCCCGCGAGTATTTCTAAACATACAAACAAGAGCATGCTGAATATTTAGCATGCTCTTGTTTGTATATATCTTCCTTTCTACGATAATCCTTCCACCATGGTGCACCAACCGTGTTTATCTTCCACTCGTCCGTATTGAATATCTTGTAGAGCGTGATAGAGTTTAGTCAGTACAGGTCCAGGTTTGTCGCCGAATGAGTATGTGACATCTTTGTCTGGGTCCACGACTTTGGTCAGTGGCGAAATCACGCATGCAGTGCCGCATGCTGCTGCCTCCTGCATATCTGCTAATTCCTCTACACGAATCCTACGACGAGTGACTTTCATACCCATCTCCTTAGCTAATGTCATCAGCGAGTCGTTAGTAATACTGGGTAAGATGGCAGTACTGCGGGGGGTGAGGTATTCTTGCCTTTCGTCTTTCGCCTTATCGCCTATTCGCCTTATACCTATGAAATTAGACGCTGTGCACTCATCGATATACTTATGCGTCTTGGCATCGGTGAACATGCACTCATATCCCATGGCATGGGCTGCTTCGCTGGCGCGGAAGGAGGCTGCATAGTTGCCTCCAACTTTCCAGCAACCGGTGCCTTTGGGCGCAGCACGATCTACTGATCGGTTGACTATAGCTGGCATACCCTTAAAGCCGTTAGGGAAGTACGGACCAATAGGTGTAGGAATAACCACAAACTCGCAGTCTTTGCCAGGTCCTACGCTAATATCGGGTGTGGTAGCTATCAATAAAGGTCGAAAATAAAGCGTGGCACCTGTTTCGTAGGGAGGAAGGAAAGCGATATTCTTCTTCAGTGCCAGCAAAATAGCTTCGCAGAATAGTTCTACGGGCACGGGTGTCATGAGTAGTCCTTCGGCAGAGTGGTACATGCGTTTGGCGTTCTCCTCCATGCGGAAGATGCGCACCTTACCATCTACACCACGAAAGGCCTTTAACCCCTCGAAACACTCTTGACCATAGTGCAGACCTGTGGCTGCTGCATGGATAGGAATCATCTTGTCGCGTGTGGCATAGGGTTGTTCCCATACGCCATTCTTGCACGCCGCACGAACGATATAGTCCGTCTCGGTATAGTGAAATGTCAGTTTACTCCAGTCTATGTTCATATCTTCATAATGGTCTCTGGACCATATTCAAATAGCAAATCTAATATACTTTGTCCGTCGCCGAAGGTCAGCTCAAGGTCTAGGCCGCTCCAGTCGGAGGTGCGATTCTTGCCTATTGCCCATTGCCTATTGCTCATTGCCATATCGTTCGCCATTAAGCGAACGATTACTTCATGGATTTTCTCGTTGAAATCGACCAAAAACCGCGTTTCTTGTTCGTAGAACGGATGAAAGAAATCTGCGTAGTAATCGAAATAGGGCGTGCGTTTGTAGGCACTGACAAGGGCAATCCAATGCTGGTGTTGCCAGCGTTTCTGGTAACTAATCTCCACATCGCGGGTGAACTGTTTGCTATCCACATGTTTCACGGGTACTGTGAGCGTGAGTGGCCTGTCTGGTGTCGCGATAGCACACCGATTGCGGTAGGTTTGCTTCGGAAAACTCTCCATAACCTCAATCTGCACTGCCGATGGGTTCGCCAAATATTGGCGGTACCATTCCACAGAACCCATATATGTCGTTGGCAAAATCATCCTTTTTAATTCGGGGAGTATAAATTTTTATTCAAAATTACTCAAACCAATGCGATTCCAACGGATATGTCCTTTGCCCCAAGGATTATCTTTCTCAATACTGAGCCAAACGAACATTGGGCGGCCCACGATATGGTCTTCTGGCACAAAACCCCAATAGCGACTATCGGCAGACTTGTGGCGGTTGTCGCCCATCATCCAATAGTAATCCATCTCAAACACATAAGGTTCGCCCACTTTCATTGGCTTAAACTCATAGGCATCTGCAATGCGTTTGTATACCCAATAATTCTCCTCAGTAATCATCACGGTATCGCCTTTGGCAGGTATGTAGATCGGACCATAATTGTCGCGGGTCCATGTGTTGTGCCCCAAGGGATAGACATCGCCGCCAATCACTTCTGGTTCGATTTCGATACTGCGCACATGCGGATTCTTCGCTAGCTTGGTTTTCATTTCGGTTGTTAGTGGTAAGCGATAACACCCCTTAATTAAATGTTTCTGCTCCGTCGCCAAATCTTCTTTGGAAATTCCTAATTCTCTCAGATAAGTATTCGTTAGGACTTGACCATCGGTCTTGACTAAATAATTGTACTGCAAGTATGGGTGTACAGGTTCTGCTTCGCCATCGATATATACTACATTATCAATGATTTGCAACGTGTCGCCTGGTGTGCCTACGCAGCGCTTTACATAGTTCTCGCGTCTATCCACAGGGCGAACAACAATCTCGCCAAATACATCCTTGCGATTCTCTACGGTACGCTTGCCATGCCTGTAACGGAGTGTATAGATATCTTCATTGGGCCTTTGGGTGCACACCGTGTCGCCTGCGGGGAAGTTGAATACCACAATATCGCCTTTCTCTACTTTGTCCCAACCACGGAGGCGCTTGTACTCCCATTGTGGGTTCTCAATATAGCTCTTTCCGCCCCATGGGAAGGTGTGTTGCACCAGCGGCATAGAGAGTGGCGTATTGGGTACGCGCGCTCCGTAGCACATCTTGTTTACACACAGAAAATCGCCTACGCGCAATGTCTTCTCAAGGGATGAGGTAGGTATTTGGTAGTTTTGGAAGATATAGACATTGATGAAATACACCGCTACCAACGCAAAAACGATGGCGTCTATCCACGAGCAGATGGTATAGAGCGTGCTGTTGGCATGCGGATTCTTCTTGCCTTCTGCCTCTTCTTCTGCAGTTAAAGGTTTATATTTTTTCCACCAGTTCCAAGGGATATACTTGGTGGTGAACATATCAGCAATAATTGGCAATAGCACGAGCCAGCCGAGGCTTGCCCAATCGCCCCATGCTACCCAAACAACAAATGCGATGTAAATGGCGCACCATATACCACAAGAAATCCACCCTCTGGTGGTTACTTCTTTGATTCTATCTTGAAAACTTTTCATATGTGTTGTATGTTTTATGCGAAAAATCGCGCAAAGGTACAAAATTTTGTGCAAATGCGCAAGCGCGGAGCGTATTTTTTTGCATTACAAGCCAAACGTCATTAACAATTACGGATATTTAAGTCGAAGACCTGCCATTTTGTCAGCACTGCGATGTGTGGCACGATATTTGTCGTGTTTTTGGTGTATGAAACGTGTAAAACTATTTATTCTATTCTTCATGCTTGGCTTCGTGGCACAAGCTGCGGTGTTTACGCCTACTACTTTGCCTAATCCTAAGACACATGATAACCGTAATTATGTGTGCAACCCCGATGAAATCGTGGCGAGCAGCGAGGTGATGTTTCTTAATCGTTTGGCGCAACAATTGGAAGACTCTACCCAAGTGGAATTGTGCGTAGTGGCAGTGAATAGTATCGGTGAGATGGATGCTTTTGACTTTTGTTATGAGATTTTTCAGCGTTGGGGTATTGGTAAGGAAGGTAAGAATACGGGTGTGCTACTGTTTATTGCTGTTGAGTCGCGTGATATACGTATCATGACGGGCGGTGGTATTGAGGGGATTCTGACGGATGCCGTTTGCAATGACATTATACACAAAACGATGATGGAGCCACTGCGCCATGCCAATTATTCGGATGCAATGGCGTTAGGTGCGTTGCGCATATACGAGATATGTACAGATGGTGCTGCACCTAAAGAATTACGCCAAATGACATCGGTCACCAATCGCTATCATTATGCCGATGAATCCAGTGAAAATGAGCTTTTTGAGTTACTATTAGCAGGGGGAATTGTGTTGGTGCTATTGGTGTTCGTATTCGTGATAGTGGCTATGCCAAAAAAATGCCCTAAATGTGGCAAGCGTAGTCTAAAGAAAACTAGTGAGCAAATTATTAACCGCGCCACTACACGCAAAGAAGGATTGGGCGTGCGCACCTATTGCTGCCAACATTGTGGACACCAAGAACAGAAAACATATATCATTCCCAAAGAAGTGCCTGCGGTTGTACTCGGTGGCGGCGGCTCTAGAGGTGGCTTTGGCGGAGGCAGTTTTGGCGGTGGATTCGGCGGAGGTAGCACATTCGGTGGTGGCGCTGGAGGAAAGTTCTGAATCACAACGCTAACAATTCTACACAATGCTAAACTATATTAAAAAAGCAATATATGAACAAAAAATCTGTAACATGGATTGCAGTACTGGGAGTACTGGCAATCGCAATCATTTGGGGCGTTGGTCGCTACAACGCAATTATTTCTGCAGAAGAGAACGTGAATACTGCTTGGTCACAAGTGGAAAACCAATATCAGCGTCGTGCGGATTTGATTCCAAACCTTGTTGAAACCGTGAAAGGTTACGCAGCGCATGAGAGCGAGACATTGGAAGGCGTGATTGCAGCTCGCGCGAAAGCTGCTCAAGTGGTTGTCGACCCTACCAATGCAACTGCTGAGCAGATTGCGGCATTTCAAGCTGCTCAAGGCGAACTTAGCCAAGCATTGGGTAGACTGATGGCTATCTCGGAGAGTTATCCAGACCTGAAAGCAAGCGCTAATTTCTCGGCATTGCAATCGCAACTGGAAGGCACAGAGAACCGCATCACTGTGGCACGTAACAACTTCAACGAAGTGGCTCGCCAGTTCAACACGATGATTCGTCGTTTCCCAACCAATATCATTGCCAACATGATGAATGTGGAGAAACGTCCTTATTTTGAAGCAGTTGCAGGTGCAGAACAAGCACCAAAAGTACAATTTTAAGAGATGTTAAAGGCAAAAGGTCAGAGGCGAAAGGCAAGGAATAGCGGCATAACCGCCATATCCTAGCCTTTAAACTATAAACTAAAGTATGGATATATTTTTGATTATATTAGGCGCAATATGCCTATTGTTGGGTTTTATTGGTTGCGTAGCTCCTGTATTGCCTGGAGTGCCATTGTCGTATATAGGGCTACTTGTGTTGCACTTTACTGATCGTGTACAGTTCTCATGGCAGTTTTTGACCATTTGGGCAGTGATTGTTGTAGTTATTCAACTGCTTGACTATTTTATTCCTGCTTGGGGTACAAAGAAGTTTGGTGGCTCTAAGTATGGTGTGTGGGGTAGTACGATAGGTTTGTTGGTGGGTTTGTTTATGGGTCCCTGGGGCATTATCATTGGTCCATTCTTGGGGGCTGTATTGGGTGAATTGATTTACTTTAACCGCCATCCTCAAAGTAAGTTGGACAATGCTGAGCAAAAGCAGAACAGTAATCTCAATCGCGCTCTCCGTGCAGGGGTGGGGTCGTTTATTGGTTTGCTTACGGGCACAATCCTCAAGCTTATCTGCTGCGGTATGATGGTATTCTATTTTGTAAAAGAATTGATTTAGGCAAATTGGTGCGTAATACAACAAGAGGCGGGATTTTGTCCCGCCTCTTGTTGTTTATTACAGTGCTTCTCGTACTGCTTTTAGTATGGGTTCTACACTCATAGGTTTGCCCACCGCTCCGCGCATCCATGCATCAGGTGTCAAACAACCTTGCTGATAGATGCGGGTGTATTCTTTTGCCCACTCTTCGGATGTGGCACAGTTTGCTAAATGTTCGTCTAACTGATATTGTACCAGATTACCGATTGGGTAGGCAGGCAAATACAATGCATAGCCCACCATATGCGAATAGATTCCCAATAGCGGACTATCTTTTTCGCCTAAGATAGGGTAGTAATATTGATTCCACACTTCACTAGCAATAGCGATTACCGCTTCGCGCAATGCTGCAGCATCAGCTTCGGGATGAGCATACAACCATTGCCACATACGCATGTCCACCAAACTGACACCCATAATCTCGTACATTCCCCAAATAAGATCGAAGAGTTGGTCGGCTTGGTGTGTAGAGTTGTGTTGTGGTTGCGTAGAATGGTGTAGCAGTTGAAGGTCACGTTCTTGGAAAAGGAATGCACTTGCTTCCGTAAAACCAGTGTTAGGGATGCTTGCAAGGGTGTAGTAATCAATATCATAAAGCGAAATTACCTCTTCTACATTGTGTCCAAACTCATGCACAGCGATGTTGTAGCCTTTGTAGTCCATACCTTTATTACTTACGCGTGTGCGCAGGCGAGCCGGTTGTTCTCTGCCTACACATGGGCGTGCATGACCCGAACCGCGAGCGGCTTCCACCACGATATGCGAAGCGATTTCCTTCGCCTTGTCGCTGGCAAATCCCAAATCCATTAGCATGCGAGGCATGTCTTTCTCAAAGGCCTTGGCAGTGGGATAGCGTTTCTGCGTTTCTGCAGTCAGCACATCTTCGGAGATACGGCTACGGCTTTTGAATCCATCGTACCAAATATCGTATGGACGAAGGTCACGACCTAAACGCTCACGAATCAGTGTTGCTACTTGTTTGATTTCATCCGATTCAATCAGCTGGGTGAACAATGCTTCGATCTCTTCCATCGGTATCTCTAGATCCTCGTTGAAGGTACGCAATACATGTGTAGGTGCATCTGGTCGGTAGGCGTCAATTTGTTGTCCTGCACGGAAGATATTGATAATCTGTTGATAACGTGTGTCGGGCTCGCGACTTATATCTACTTTCAATTTGATGCCAGAGTCAGGATCACCACTCACGAGGTTTGTCGTAGGACACCATAGTAGTTTGTCGTTATTGACCACCACTGCGGGTATCTCTTGGCGGATAATACGCAGCATCACTTGGTAAATCATCTCTTGTTTCTCGCAGGCATTAGGCACATCGGCGTAATTGGATTTGAGTTCATCGCGTAAGTTCCAATGCGATAGCAATGCCATGGGGGCAGTCCATAGTTGCTCGCCTTGTTCGTTGCGCAGGCAGTGCATCATGATATTGTAGCCCGCGATATAGTTCTCTGCTTCGCTAAGTGCTTGCGAGTACTTGGCTACCACATTGCCTGGCACACGACTGCTGAACACATCGCCCAAACGAGCATATGCCCATTCTAGACGTGTCCACTTTTTGCCGAGTGTGTTCTTCTCTTCCAGCGTATAGTGTGGGAAGTTCAGCACGCAGATATGAGCCATCTTGTTGGCAAACATATCCTCCGCGAAGTGCGCCATCGGACTATATCCACTGATGATCCAGTCTACATGTGTAGGATCGCCTTTGCCCAAAAGGGTGGTGGGCTCTTGCAGCGTATTATTCAGCATATCAGCACTTTGTCCACATTGCTCCAAAATGAAAGCCATACGGTCATAGAGTTGCTTTTTGGCCTCGTCAGTACCTGCATACGAGTTTGTGATTAATGCCAAGTAGTCTTCCTCGGCACCGTCAGTTTCTCGCCACAGCGCAGCCACCTGCTTGGCGCCGCGTACGACCATACTGGAGTCCGCTTCGGAGTGCGCTGCTAATACATTACTCACTGCTTGTTGAAGGGTTGTGTCACTAATCATAACTTGTGCGTGTTTGGGTTGGCATGCGGTTAGCATAGCCGCAATGCCACAAAAAAGAATCAAATATTTCATATGATAGTTATATTTGCGACAAAAGTACAATAATTTTTGCAAATATGAAAATTTATTTACGATTTTTGCATGGTTTTTGTAGTTATATTGATAAAAACAACATCTAAAACACAATAATATGCGAATTAATCATTTTTTTCTGGCTTTTTCTGCCAGTGTGTTGCTTTTGTCGAGCTGCACATCTTCTTTAGAGGAACGTACAAACAAGGCTATTCAGCAAGTAGTTGACGAATTTCAGTGTGTAGGTATTTCTGCCGTCGTGGTGAAGGACGGCAAGGTGGTTTATAGCAACGCGATTGGCTATAAGGACCTTGAAACGAAGGAGGCGCTCACATGTGATCATATGATGCGTATCGCTTCTATATCCAAGTCGTTTACGGCTACCGGACTGATGCAGCAGGTGGAAAAAGGTGTAATCTCTCTGGATGATGATATTAGTGATTTGATAGGTTTTACTATCCGCAATCCGCACCATCCTGATGTACCTATCACGTTGCGTATGGTGCTTTCTCATACAGCCAGTTTCCGTGACAAAGAGGATTATTCCACACTTGATCACATTAACCCAACTATTTATGGCGATTGTGCCGAGTCGTACTACGAATACAAACCTGGTGAGGGATACAACTATTCTAATCTGGGTCTTAATTTGGCTGGTACTATCTTGGAAAAGGTGTCTGGCGTGCGATTTGACAAGTATGTGAGAGACAGTGTGATTCATCCTCTGGGTTTGTATGGTGCTCATAATGTAGATATGCTGGATACCACCATGTTTGCTAGTATCTATACCTATCGCGATGGTCGGTACGTTAAGTCGTCTGCCTATAGCAGTGTGGCTCATCGTTTGCCAACTTATGTGATGGGCTATTCTGCGCCGATGTTCTCGCCTACAGGGGGTGTGAAAATTTCGCCTAATCATCTGGCGCAGTATATGATGATGCATATGAACTATGGTGAACTGAATGGTGTGCGTATTATCTCAGAGCAAAGCGCTAGAGAGATGCAGACACCTGTGTGGTATATCCAGAATACCCACGAATGGGAAGACCAATATGGTTTGTGTCTGCATGAGTTTGTAGACTTTTTAGAGGCGGAGGAATATAATCAACCGGGTCATTATCCAGTTGGTCATACGGGTGATGCCCTTGGTTTGCGCAGTATTATGATATGGAGTCCAGCCGATGGTTGGGGTATTGTGGCTATGACCAATGGCTATATCTACAATCCCGAGAAGGACATCTTGAAGACCCTTGCCAATAGCATTTATAACGCGGCCATCGCAAATTAACTTGCTCCAAAGCATTTTGCACGGTTTTTGTACATACTCAATAAACTAACCATATAACCTAACAAATCTTAACTATTAATTGAGTATGAAAACGAATTTTAGACATCTATTTTTAGTCGTGGTTCTCTGTAGCTCTATAGCTACAGAAGCTGTTGACTATGTGATGCTTAGCCCGTTGGACACAGCAGCACTACCTGTTATCCCCGACAAAGATAGGGGCGGCGAATTGGTACGCTCTACCTTAGAAAAGGAAGCCATCTGGCAAAACACTCAGAAACAGTTGGCACGCCATCATTTTTCCGATGAAAGTGTGTACAAAGTGATGAAGAAACTTTATCATTTTACCCACAATCATTATGTTACTTTTCCTGTAGCCTATTGGAGTCAGACACCGCAAGGCGATTCACTCTTGGTTTCAGGCCGCGTGTATCTGCCCAAAGGCCGCTATCTCAATGGCATAGTGATTGGCAACCACTACACCATGGCGTCAAATGCAGAGATTCCTAGTAATATGTTGTCTATGGAAAGTGTATTTACTATGAAGGGTTACGCCGTGATTATGCCCGATTATGTGGGCTATGGTTTATCGCGTGATGAGGTGCATCCTTATCTGCATTGGCGTAGTGCTTCAAAAACAGCTGTGGATTTACTTAACTGCATGCCGGCTTTGCTAAATTACTATGGTTATTCATATCCTACCGATGTGGTTATTTCGGGCTATTCGCAAGGCGGAGCTGTGGCACTAGGTGTTGCTAGAATGATGGAAGAGAAAATGGCAGAGGGAGATAATACCAAATTCCCTTGGACAGTACGCAAACTCTATGCGGGTGCTGGCCCATATGATCCCGCTGCTACTTATCTCTACAGCCTTGAGCGTAATTCAATGGGCATACCTGCTGCTATTCCTTTGATTGTATTGGGGTTGAATGATGCCTATGATATGGGATTTGAATTAGAGGATTTTTTCTTAGAACCTTTGCTCTCACATTACGTTGAATGGGTACTATCTAAGGAATATACTGTAGAACAAATTAATCAACTGATAGGCTCTACTGTTATGACTGAAATTATGACTCCTAATGCGCTAGATCCTCAACATCCCATGGCTGAGATGCTCTATGAAATGCTACTTTGGAATAGTAATGTAGGATACGATTTGCAATCCCCTGCCTATTTTCTGCATAGTGTGGATGATGAGGTGGTTCCTCTGATTAATACCGAGAACCTGATTGCTGAGATGCCTGATGACTCACATATCAGTTATGATATTGGGCATTATGGTTCACATATGTCTGCCTGTGTACCATTTATAAAGAACGTTTATCAAGGCTTATAGTCTCTTGTACTACTACACCTTCTCCACAATCTTATGGAGAGTCAATATATATATTCACATTTAAAACCTTAACAACTATGAAAAAATTTTTCTTAATGGCATTTTTCGCCAGCATTTTTGCGGGATGTGATTCCGCACCCAAAGTGGACAATAGTACCGTGAAAACGGTAGACCTAAATCGCTACGTAGGTAGTTGGTATGAGATTGCAAGATTCGATCACACTTTTGAACGTGGATTGAGTTACGCCATGGCAAAATACACTTTGCGTGATGATGGCAAGATCGATGTACTGAATACAGGTATCAAAGATGGCCGTGCCAAGGATGCTAAAGGTATCGCTAAAACGACTGGAGTGCCTGGATTGTTGCGCGTTTCGTTTTTCGGGCCATTTTTTGGCGATTATCGTATTATGCTCTTAGATGAGAATTACCAATACGTGCTGATTGGTGGTAGTAATGAGAAGTATCTTTGGATATTATCACGTACACCACAACTAGACGAGGCTACTAGAACTCTCATTCTTGCAGAAGCGGAACGCCGAGGATACGACACACAGAAACTCATTTGGGTAAAGCAAAAGTAACCATCTGATGACACCTTAATTAATCGCCCGCAATGCGGGCGATTTTAGGTTGTAATACTACTTTTTTGTCTGAATATTTGCTTATTCCAGAAAAATGTTGTACCTTTGCAGCACTGAATCAAAATCTGAGAAGATATGAAGAAGCAGATACATGATGAGAATCGTGGTTATCGCATTCTCCTCCCTTTGGTGAATTGGATGTTCCGACATTCGTACCGACACATTAAATACGTAGGAGAGGAGAATATCCCAACCGATGGAGCGGTTATCTTTGCTCCCAATCACACCAACGCGCTGCAAGATGCGCTGGCGGTGCTTTCTATTAATTCCGAGAGAAAAGTGTTTGTCGCTCGCGCCGACATCTTTCGCAAACCATTGTTTGCCAAGATTTTAGGTTGGCTCAAGATTATGCCTATCCGCCGTATGCGTGATGGCGCAAGCGAGGTACTGCAAAACGATGAAACGGTCGAACGCGCTATTAATACCCTTCATGAGGGTGTACCATTCTGTATTCTCCCAGAGGGTACGCACCGTACCAAGCACTCCCTTCTACCATTGGGTAAAGGAATCTTCCGTATTACCTTGCGTGCCAATGAGAAGTTTGGACACGAGAAGCCAATCTATATCGTACCTGTCGGGTTGGAGTATAGCGATTGGTTCCACCTATGGGACACGCTCGTTATCAATATCGGCAAACCTATCAATATGACGCAGTTCATCGCAGAGCATGCTGATTTAGAACGCCCTAAACTCATCCTTGCCATGCGCGAGGAACTCACCAATCGTATGCGTGAACAAATCCTATGG
>JAZNMT010000020.1:0-16993 GCA_045579895.1 Paludibacteraceae bacterium | reverse complement strand
CATGTGGCTCATGATGATGAGCGCACCACCCTCTTCGAGGATGTGTTTGAGGGTTGGCAACGCACCGCGAATACGGGTGTCGTCGGTAATCTCTCCGTTCTCATTCAATGGCACATTGAAGTCCACGCGAACAATCGCTTTCTTTCCAGCGAATTTGTAATCATTGATAGTCATAATCGTGTATATTTAGTTGTTAAAAAGTTTCAAAAGTTCCTAAGTTTCAAAGGTTGCGAAATTTGGGTGCAAAGGTACAACAAAAAATGCAAATACGCAAGGAATTACGTGAAAATTTATTTTCAATCGAATTACTTTTCCCAGCCATCAAAGACCTCTGGACCATACACATTGTCCTCGTTGGCATCATGAAGCGGAGCCCATAGTTGTGCAAAGAATGGATTCTTCTTTGCCACTCTATCCCATTGCCAAGGACGAGCATTCTTCTCGCCCGCATATGGATATGGCATACACTCCTCACACCAGTGACCACCCAGCAATACCAATCGTGGCGTAGCGGTAAACTTATGCCCCTCTGCGCACTCCCACTCCAATGGAGTATCCCAATCGCCTTGCACCATGTCTTTGGACAAGCACTTGCCTCCGCGGAAAGCCGCCGCTTGTTGCATATCCTCAATGGTAAACAATGCTTTGGGCTTTTGCTCATCGTAGCCGTGGTCAAGCAACACATACTCCTCGCTGTTGTGTGACACATCGGTATGCTTCCAATCAGGAATAGCTTTGTATGCCTCCAACGTGCCATAATATGCGCTGATGCGTTGGGTCTTGTTGTGCTTAATCCACCATTGCGTACCATGCTCCTTAGACATCGCCATGGCGTACATCGCCAGTTTCACGCAGCGTGGGAAAAGTTTGGCAATCTTAGTCTTAGCCGCAAACTTGATGCCCCATGGCACACTGTCTGCCTTAGCCATTTGCTTGAAATACTCTTTCACGGGCACATTGGCGCGGAAGTGCAAGTAGTTCTCCAAGCGGTCGCCATCAATATACCACATACCGTGGAAATTGCGGGTAGTAAACCACTTTGCTTCAAAGATTTTCTCTGGGCGAGGGCAACCAATAGCATCCAAGAGCAGGCACTCAAACTCATAGTTTGAGATGCGGTACTCCTTGCCCGAACCGATATTGTAGTAGTTCTTCCAAAACTCCTCTGGCACCTCATCGCGGCACACGCGCTCCAATAGTCGTCCGCTGTCTTCTACTGTCGCCCATTCCAACACGCCACGAATAGGCACGTGGAACATAATAGGGTCATAGTTCTTCAATATAGCAGGATAGAGGATACCCGACTGACGGAGTGCCACCCATTGTTTGATAGGCGAATTGGTAATGATGCGCTCTGCCTGCGCTTTGGTCAGACCGTAGTGGTCGTATGCTGACACGCAGATAGGGTCGCCTGCGCGTCCCCAATGCAATGGCTCACGGCGGTCACCCATTTGAGCCACACTACCGATATAGACCACTTTGGGTTGTTTATCTTCGGGCTGCGCCAACACCGCATCGCGGATATAGGTCGCTGCGGATATATTGGTGCGCAAGGTGGCTTTAGGACGGTAGTCTGCTTGTGGCGACACCATACCACCCACGTGCAACACAATATCGCTGCCTGTTACACCGCGGAGGATATCTTCATATTTGGTCAGATCGCCCCAGATGACTTCCACTTTGTCCATCAGTGGCGCAAGCAGTTCTTTGTTTTTAGCACTTGGGCGAGCCAAGATACGCAATTGATATTTCTCTGGATAACGCAGGATCTCAGTCATACCTGCATATCCCATTGTGCCTGTGGCACCAGTAAGGAAGATTGTTTTTTTCATTGTTCTTTTCGGGTTTGTGGTGTCTTTACACACCTTTGCGGCTGCAAAGATAGTGTTTTTTTATGAGATACGCAAAACAAAGTGTATTTTTCTTAAGATTTCTTTCCTTTGTACCCTCCCTTTCTTCCTCGGGCTAAAGACCAAGGAGAAACCAAGGACGAACCAACCAACACCCAAAGAACTCTAAAACTAAAAATGTGCGTTTTGTTAAGATTACCCTCTCTTTTCCCCCTCTTATACCTTCCCCTATTCTACCGACCAACGACCGAGAGAACTCCGACAGAACTCCGACTCAACTCCCTGCCCACAAAAAGTGCTGTTTCTTAAGATTGCTTCCTAAAAAAGTCGTCTCTATCCCTAAAAAAGTTGTCCCCATTCCTAAAAAGGTTGACTACATTCCTAAAATAGTTGCCTATCCTCCAAACAAAAAATCGCACCAAAATGCGATTTTTCTTGCATTTCTCCAAAAATTATTGTATCTTTGCACCCGTAATTAGCCCACGCCTTGGGATTATGTCTTTCGGGTGGGGTGGTTGCAGACATAGTAAGGCGTTAAAAGCGCTTTGTGTTTGGCTAATTGGAATCTCGCAAATTCTCACTGTTCCAACACATTGCAGCATTTTGATGTCCTCGGGATGTGTATATTCCATACGCTCGTACTTTATTTATGTACGCGCGTGTGTGTACATATCGGCGTGGGCTTCAGTGTTGCTTGTTCGGAACAGAAGGCGATGCGAGAGCCTCAATTAGCGGAACAGCAACAGTGCAGGTCCCGCTTTTTTGTTGTAATATACTTAACCTATCATTTTGATATGAAACTATAAAATACGAACCCGTCCTATTTTGCCACTTCTACTTTGCAAAATCAATAAATGTGCACTCATTTTTGAATTTTCTGCAATGTGTTACTATATTATATCTGCACAACGCAAAAAACACCATTAAAATTGTAACCAATATGAAAAATCGTATCAATCAATTATTCAACAGCCCGGAGTGGAATGCTCTGCTTATGCCTATTATTTCTAACCCATGGGATAACTTCCTGAATACTATCCATAAGGATTTAACCACTCCAAAATATCTGGAGGGAGACAAAAAGTTTATAGATGCATATCAAAAATATTTAGATGCAGAAGCTAAACCAACATCATCTAAAAAGAACCCAAAGGATGAGAAATGGCGAAAAGCTAACGAATTGCATCTAGAGCTTATTCCCGAACCTTTTGAGGGAAATCCAGAAGCACCTATATATCTATTAGGCGGTAACCCAGGATATGGCGAAGAAGGCAACGAATGGCATATAAACAAACACTATTTAGCCATCATGTCGGAAACGTTAAGCCATAAGTATCATAGAAATCAAAATAATCCAACAAACTTTGCCTTTTTTGATAAGCGATTGGATGGATATGGAGGTACAAAGTGGTGGAAAGGTCATATCGCAGATGAGATAAAAGATAAAATATTCAATATAGAGTTTTTTGCATATCACTCAACAAAAGCCGATGGGTTAAAGGGATTTTTTAGCCAAATAGCAAAACAACCTAATCTACCCACATGTATCTCAAATCAGTATGCCGATCAACTTATTTATCGAGCTATAGAGAATAAGAAAATCATTATTATTACTCGTTTTGAGAAATATTGGCTCGAACGAATTAAAAAGCTCGAAGAGTATGACAATCTCTATATTTTGCTTAATCATCAAATAGCCATCGTAAAAGGGGGTAATATTATTGAATATAAGAAATACAAAGACTTAAAGTCTGATAGTTGGTCAGATTTACTTAATAAAGTTAAACATTAAAATAGAGGAGGTATAATTATGCCATTCAAAATTACAAAAAACACCGTGACTCCAAAGGAGTTAATCTGCTTCAATTCGGATAAAGATTTTGAAGATTATGCAGTATGTCCTTGTGCGACACTTGACCTACATGGTCAGTACTCAGACAATTATCTGCAAGCCGTTGACGAAGATGCTAAATTTATAATTATGTATGGAGCGGATGATTCTGCTATCACTAAACATGGAGTAATCACTAAACGAGTTTTGTTACCAAAGGAAGTCGGTACTCCTCGGAAGGATATGCTCGTACAGTTGTCAGCAAAGAATATTGTTAATAGTGGCGCTTCAAGATACACAAGTCTCACCTTTTATCAAGGAATAACTACTATCAAGAGGATACCTTTTATGCGCTACAATTACCTCATATCTATCTCTATCCCTAATAGTGTTACTGACATTGAAAAAGGTGCCTTTCGAAATCTCGACCCACTTGAAGGTATTACATTCCACGGAAGTAAGGAAGAATGGAATGCAATAGACAAGAAGGAAGATTGGTGTCTCCACACAAACCCTATTCTTGTCCATTGCACCGATGGAGATATAGAGATATAAAAAACACAAAAATGCATCTCTGATAATCAAACGGTTACAAAGAAAATGAAATAAATTTGCACTCATTTTTGAAATTTTTTCATTTTTGAACTATATTATATATGCTCCACGCTAAACAACAACATTAAAAAATATCAACTAATATGGAAAAGTATCGAATCATTATTATTGAGCTCCTAGAAGAGTACGAAAAACGCTTGCACCGTTTTGTAGAGTATTTCTATGACGATGAAGATCAGTACAAGATTTTCCCACTCTCTCGTTACACAATCATCACAGACGAACCCAGTGAAAAGGAGTTGGCATTGCTCAATCAGCTCTATGCCCTATTGCCAGAGGCTACGGATGAAGAACTAAGACTCATTTCTGAGGATCTTCATACCCATTATGACAAAGCTTGGTATCACTTAACTCCACTTTTGCAAGAACGACTCAAACGCGGCGACAAGGAGGCAGAAGAGAAACAAGCATATTTGTTGGAAATGGAATCGATTACCGATGATACTTGGGATGGAGTAGATGATGGTTCCGATGAGACTCCCGAAGCATACATTACGGGGCAAGGCGATGATCTAACATTGGACTACAAGCAATTTGATTCAACACCGCTCGGAGGTATTGACCTGCCAGTTTCCGCTCAACCAAAAGATATCTTGAATATTGTGGTCAACTATGCCAATAATCGTACAGAGGATTACTTTGATATTCAGATTCGTCTTCTCTCAGATGAAACCACTCGCATCAATGTCTGTGCGGTTAAAGAAGGCGAAAGCGCATTCCCCTATATGTATATTGATGCAGAAAACACGGATTTCTCTCCAAAATATCTGCTCCGCCAACTCAAACAACTATTGCCCGACCAAGAATGGCGATATACTTATATGGATGACGCAGAGGTAATACATAATCAAGAGTATATATAATTCACAAAAATATCCCCACTATGGCAACATTATCTAAATCCAAGTACACACTATCCTGCCAATGCCAAAAGGCATTATGGCTCAGAACCCACAAACCCGAAGTGGCAACTATCGACGCTTCCGTCGAAGCACGTTTTGCTACAGGCAACGAGATTGGCGACATGGCCAAATCGCTCTTTGGCGAGTATGTGGACACCACCACCTATACAGACGGCAAACTGGATATCTCGGCTATGATCGCCAAGACCCAAGCGCTAGTCAACAGTGGTTGCCCTGTGATCTGCGAAGCGGCTTTTGCGCCTAAACACCACTATTGCGCAGTGGATATCCTCTGCAAGACCGATGGCGGCTGGGCAATCTACGAGGTCAAGAGTAGCACCAGCCATGTGGGCGATGTGGCTACCGATCCTAAGTTTGCCAAATATGCCACCGACATCGCCTACCAACGCTGGGTGCTGGAGCAATGTGGCATTTGTGTAACAGGCACCTATCTCATCACCCTCTGCTCCGACTATGTGCGCCATGGCGAACTGGAGCTCAAGACCACAGCCAACGGATGCGGACTATTCAATATCATTGACCTTGCTCCAGCGGTGGAGAACGAATACCTCAAGGTGCATAATCAATCGCTCTTGGCACTGCAGACCATGGAGCAAACCACCGAGCCCGAGCAGGCGCTCTCTACGCATTGCCAAAACCCATACAAATGTGCCTTCTGGCAATACTGTACCCAGCATCTTCCTCAGCCATCTGTGTTTGATGTGTATGGATTGAGTTTTACCAAAAAACTCGAGCACTACCACGCAGACCATATCACTTTCGAAGACCTCCAATCGGTGGAGGATATCACCAAGAATCCTGTTCGCTCTATGCAAGTGCACTGCACCCTCAACAACGAAGGTCATATCCACCCACAGGGTATTCAAGCGTTCTTGGATAAACTCTCCTATCCGCTCTATTTCTTGGACTTTGAGAGTATGCAACCCGTGGTGCCTTTGTACGACGACACCAAGCCCTATATGCAGATATGCTTCCAGTACTCGCTCCACTATATCGAGCACGAGGGCGGCGAACTCTTGCACAAAGCATTCTTGGCGCAGAGCAATGGAAAGGACCCACGCCGCGAACTGGCAGAGGCATTGTGCCGCGATATACCACGCAATGTATGCATCATGGCGTATAACGACCCATTCGAGAAAACGCGTATCCGAGAGATGGCAAGCATCTATCCTGATCTAAGTGAGCATTTGATGAATATCGAGAGCCATATTGTGGACTTGCTTGTACCTTTCCGTCAGGGCTGCTATTATCTCCCTGCGATGGGTGGTTCGTTCAGTATCAAGGTGGTGTTGCCTGCACTCTTCCCAGATGATGCCGAACTCAATTATCATAACTTGAACACATTGGTGCAAAACGGTGGCGATGCGATGACCATCTTCCCTAAGATTCAAGATATGAGCCCCGAAGAGGCAACTCAGGCACGCCAAGCGTTATTAGACTACTGCCACCTCGACACCCTCGCTATGGTACGAATCTGGCAAGAATTGATGAAGAAAGTATACAGTCTTAATCCCTAAAAAATAATTAATAACATTAAATGAATTACATTATGAAAACTGAAAAGATTAGTAAGTTGATTGATAATGCCGAGGGCATTAGAAGAGAAATTTGTGAAGGATTTAGCAAAAGAATCGAAGAATTATATTCGTCCCTTAAAGACAAGAAGATGGTGTTTGGCTGGCAAGACGTAGTATTACCATATCCAAACGAGGATGATTATGAAACAGAAGAAGACTACGACGAAGCAATGGAGCATTATGAGGAATATAGTGAAGGCATCATTAACTTTACTTGGAAAAACGATTATAATTACTGCTTATTAGGTGGATTATCATTTAGAATTATAGATGGAGAAGTAATATTTACATCTGTAATAAATAAATCTGACGAGGAATCTCCTGAGTATTGGGAAGATGATGATTATTATTTCAATCCATATCTGTCTGATAATTTCAAATGTTGTGCCCAAATAATTAAAACTATTGAAGCAGTGTTAGAATAATGCTTTCGATTGTGACAAGAAAACAATTATGACTGAAAAAATTATCGAAGGTATCAAATACCTCCTCGAAGAGGAAACATTGACCGCAGAGGTCATCAAAAATCCAAATGGTTATAGAGGTAATATCATTATCCCTGAAACCATAGTGTTTAACGAAGTAACCTATCGCGTAACAAGTGTTGGAAAGCAGGCTTTCGGAAATTGTTTCTCCCTTACTTCTGTTGTTATTCCCAATAGTGTAACGAATATTGGAAGAGATGCTTTCGGGGGTTGCGACTCTCTTAAATCCATCGTTATAAGTAATGGTGTGACGAGTATTGGGGAGGCTGCTTTCATGGAGTGCGACTCTCTTAACTCCATCGTTATTCCAAATAGTGTGATAAGTATTGAGGATAATGCTTTCAAGGCTTGTGTATCCCTTAAATCAATTGTTATTCCCGAGAGTGTGACGAGTATAGGAGAGCAGGTCTTTTGGGGTTGCGACTCCCTTACTTCAATAATAGTAGCAGAAGGTAACACCATGTATGATAGCCGCAATCAATGCAATGCGATTATCGAAACAGCGACTAATAAGCTTATATCCGTTTGCAAAAAGACCATTATCCCTGATGGTGTGACAAGTATTGGCAGTGTTTTCAGCCAGTGCGACTCCCTTACTTCCATTACTATTCCCGATAGTGTGACAAGTATTGAAAAGGAGGCTTTTTTATCTTGCGTTGCCCTTAAATCCATCGTTATAGGTAATGGTGTGACGAGTATTGGGGAGGCTGCTTTCGGGGGTTGCGACTCCCTTACCTCCATTGTTATTGGAAATGGTGTGACGAGTATTGGGGAGACTGCTTTCGATGATTGCTCCTCCCTTACCTCCATTGTAGTAGCAGAAGGTAATACGGTGTATGATAGTCGAGAGCAATGCAACGCGATTATCCACACAGCGACCAATACACTTATCAGCGGTTGCCAGAACACCATTATCCCCGATAGTGTGAAGAGTATTGGAGATTATGCTTTCTATTATTGCTCCTCCCTTACCTCCATTGTTATCCCCGATAGTGTGACGAGTATTGGGGAGGCTGCTTTCATGGGTTGCGACTCTCTTAAATCCATCACATTCAATGGTACGAAAATGCAATGGAATAGTATTGAATTAGGAGATGAATGGAACTGCAAGATCCCAGCTCAAATAGTCCGTTGCACCGATGGCAATGTGAAGATTGAAGAATGTTGGTAATGATGAAAATACTTAATTACGACGCGCCAGAAGAACTGGTGATTAAAGTGCTTGAGCAAGCAATTCCAGACTTTATTCTGGAGGTGATACGAAAGCAAGAAACGGCTTTCTATCACAGCGACGAGTTCTGTATTCAGATGCTTTGTCCGCTACAGATTTGCAAACAGGGCAAAAGGGAATTAGTAGGGGAAACAGACACTTCGTATAAAGAAATAATTCCTATTTCTTTTGACCAAAGCTTTCCCCCTACGCCTATTCGGAAATTCCCGCGCGCATCTTACAAAAATATTGTGTCGCTGCTGCATACGATACCTATTTACTTAACAAAAAATAATTCCGCAGCCAAATATCCATTAGGCAAATACAATCCTGGTGAGAATAATCCATTTATTGCGATCTATGTGCAGGATATTTGGGATGCTGCTAAGGAAAATAATCTGCACTTTAAATGGCTCCTGACCAAAGTGTTGATTCACGAATTAGCACATGCTGCATTGGATATTCATAATCTGGAGAATAGTGAGTTTGTAGAAGATAAAGTTAGCCATTTTACCCGATTTAGACAATGGCGTGAGGAAGAAGTGGCTGCTAACGCTATTACACTGCGAATAATTCGTGATTTTGGGGATTCAGCATTTTATGCGTACGCGAAAGCGTTTATGCAGGAGAAAGATCCTGAATATGCGCTGGATGTAGAGATGGAGAACTTTGAGGATTCGGATTTTGACCGTGTGTTTAAAGCGAAATACTTGGGAGTGTCTATGCAGAAAATGCGTCAACTGGTTATACCTGAGAATACGAAACGAATAACTGGTCAAGATTATGTGTTTGCCAGTGCCGAAGATTTTATCAAATGGGCAGTATTGCCTTATGCTAAAATCAATGCCGATGGCAATCCACAAGTAGAGTTCACCCCAGCGTATTATCAAGCCAAAGAAGAATGTAAATCATTCGAGATATTGGATCAAGCTTCAAAGATAATGGAAGAGGGCAAAATCACAATCTCTATTTGGCTCCCTAAACAATGTTGGACACTATATGGAACCCCAAAAAAAGAGGTCACATTGAAAATCGTTCACAGCAATCGTTTTACTGGTACATTTTGCGATTTGGAGTATGACTTCGATTAAATGGAATAGCGGTATTTGATAGTGTTTTGCGACATAAAATTTCGGGGATTGATAGTATTTATGTGAAAAATATTTGCATAATCCAAAATAAACTACTACCTTCGTAGCCGATAATGTGATTTTTGAATGCAAAAAGACATCCGATAATGTGATTTGTTATGCTTAAACAAAAGATTGATAAATATTTAGAAGATTGGAAAGCGTCAAATACGATGACATTCAATATGGAGTCAAATTGTGTAACAAGAATATCGGATTTAATGGTAAGTTCTATACCTTCCCATATTTCCTTACCTTCCTTCTGCGCCGTTTCTTAAAGCGTTAATATTGGCATACTATGATCATCATCGAAGAGCGTCACCAACGATTTGTGAGAATGGAGTAAATTTATATTAAACAATAATATCTATTTAAAAAGAAAGGAGAATAATATTATGAAATTAACTTTAGATGACCCTAATTTGGTCGTATGCACAACAACTGCTGAAATTATGCAAACAGATTATCCAGAGATTTGGGAAAGAGTAATCCAATTTGAATCTGCTCTAAGAAAACAGCAAGAAACTATAATCGCTCTCTTGCCTGATGCCCACAAAAAATTACCTATTTACACGAAGCAGCTACAGGAATTAGAAGAACAAAACCATTTCTTGTATTATATATTGTTGCGTTCAATATATATGTTGTGTTTCAAAGTATGGAATCAAATGCATGACTATTGTGAACATTTAGCCAAGGGGGAGTTGGATGACGAATCTATAGTTACGGATTTTTTGAACCAAATGGAAAGCGTTGATTTTGAGTCATTATTATCGAAAGAGATAGGATTAGCGCTATTAAAGGAAATCCGCAATATAGCGGGGGATTTCTATCCAGTACTGATGCATGGCAAAGCAACATGGTCTTTGGGAGATATTATTGGCACCATTGTGACCTCAGGTTTTACTGAAGGATTGTTAGAATCCGCTCAGACTACTCCTATTATTCAAAATACGAATATAGGATACATTAAAGAGATAAATGTTTAGTTATTATATAGCTAAACAATATTGAAAATATAATATTAAATATAAAAATTATGTTTGATCAAAAGACTATTAGTGCTTTGGGTTATTATGTGTACATGCTAATTGATCCAAGAAATAACCAACCATTCTATGTTGGTAAAGGCCAAGGAAATCGAGTTTTTCAACATGTTAATGATGCCAAAGAACACATGAATATTTCTACAGATAAGTATGATACCATACGTGAAATTATTGATGCAGGAAAGGTGGTTAAACATGTCATTGTTTATCATGGATTAGAAACAGAAGCAGAAGCTTTTCGCATAGAGTGTGTGTTGATAGATACCCTGAATTATTGCTTTGGTAATCTCACCAATGCTGTTTTAGGTCATGGCTCGTCACAAACGGGCATCATGACTACAGATGAGATTAAACAACTATATGGAGCCCAACCGCTCAATGCGATAGCTAATGATTGTGTAATAATTAATATCAATGCCAATTACAATCGATGCATGGGAGCAACCGCTATCTACCAAGCCACAAAGGAATGTTGGCGTATGGATGCTAAACGCCTAAAAAATATTAAATATGTATTGGCGGAGTATCGTGGTTTAATTGTGGAGGTATTTGAGGTTCATAAATGGAATCCTATAAAATGCCATTATACATCGGGCAAGAATATCGGTAAGGAATGTAAACGTTGGGGATTCGAAGGCTCACTTGCACCAGATCATATCCGTGACCAGTATCTCAACAAATCAGTGGCTCATTTGAAGAAAAGGGGACAGGCGAATCCTATCAGATATTCAATTTAATGTAAGTTGATATAATTCAAAATACATTAAATCTCTTAATTTAAGGGATTTATATACCAGTTTGCATTTGTTGCAGCGTCAACATGTATATAGTCCCTTAATTTAATAACTAACTTAGCCTCCCCACACTTATGAAACAATACATCAATAACCTATCATCATCACTTCACCAAAGGAGTGAACAAGAGTTGCAACAGAGCATTGAAAGGCTATGTAAGTATTTGGTCATTAAGAGCGAAGAGTCTGCCAGCCAAACCATTATGGCAGATTCTTATGCTCTGCGCTACGAAGCAGGTACTTTGTATATTCAAGGTGCAGATGACCCGCTACCGATTGCGCTTGCAGACCTCCATGATGCCGATATTCTTCTTCGCATCCTGTGTAGCCTTATTCCGCAAGTGGAACAGATTATACGCTCAGAGGAAGAACTCTGCAATATGCATTTTGCTGAAAAGCTAAACAAGCTCCAGACCTTCAGCGTAGAAGAAATCATGGCTATTCAATCAGTCGTTCGAGATGATGCTACCAAGCGACAAGCCTACTTGCGTGCTATCGTAGAGGCTGGAGCCATCGAACAAGTATGCCTCATGCATGGCAGTGACTATGAATGGCTGGATCAACTCTCCGAAGAGGGCGATGTATATGCTACCTGCTGCGTAGTATGGGGACTTAACCATCATGCTACAGCACACAACGACGAACTCGCTGCTAATGAACAAGGTATCACCCTATCCGTAACACGGTTTGAAGAGGCAGAGGGCGCGGTTTTTGGTGGTAAGTTCAAGTCCGATAGCGCGAAAAAGATGGTTAATCGTATTGCATCTACATGCAGACTGGACATCTACAGCCGCATTGTAGGTACTTTGACCAACCATGAACTTCAGCTGCTGTTGCAATGCGCGCAATATGCCGAATACGATGATATCTGTTTCCAAAACGAACTCGCGCGCAGAAACAATCCATAGAGACGCTGCTATCAATCATATTTTGCAAACTCGACTTTGCAAAAAAATAAATATGCCTTCATTTTTGAAATTTTTGCATTTGTGAACTATATTATGCATGTCATTTTAAATTTATAACAATATGTCACGCTTTAATCATTGGAAAACCACAGAGAAAAAATTTGTTGCAAGCAATCGTATTTATTTTGGTGAACTACCTCCTCACTTAGCCCAGGTTGGGGTTCCACAATCAGTTGCTCGAGATGGAATGTTTTACCTTACGGAGCGCGAAGGTAATCAGTTGACCTTCTATATCCATCATCTGGGTAGCAGGGATAACAAAATAACACTAACCGCTAAAGTACTCACCAATCCCACTACGGGAGAAGAGGTGTGCTATGTCAACTACGAAGGCACACGCATCCTATTACAGGCATCTACTTTTATGACAAGGGGACGTCGCCTCACAAAAGAGGAAATGGAGAAAAAGTTCGTAGCAGATGGCCGAACTGTTTGGCAATTTTTGCAAGATGAACAGGCAAAACTAAAAGCAAAACAAATAATATGCGACAATATGTACAAGAGATAGCTCAGGTGCTTCACCTAATGAGCGAGCAGGAATTGAAAGATAGCATCGAAAAACTTTGTAGGTATCTGCTATTTAAATACGGCGAATACTATATAGATGATTTTGACGATGATACTACAAAACCCGTGTTCGACACCGTACGCACAGGCGAATATACCATCCGCCTATCGGGCAAAACCATCACCTGCCAAAACATCCACAGCAACCATGGCACCCTGTCCTTAGTATCAATCTCCCTTCCCTTTCGGGAGGGGGCGAGGGTAGGCTCATCTCTCCCCCTCACAGCACTAAAGGGCAAACCCAACCACATCGCGGTCGTTAAAGCCCTCATCGAGATGGTGAACGGACTGCACCAAACCGAAGAACGCATGTTCGGTCCCGAAGCTGCCGAATGGTGAGCGTGTAGGTGTGTAGAGTGTAAAGTGTAGGGTGTAAAGAGTAGAACTGTGGTTTTTGGTATCGAATAAAACTGCTATCTGCTTAATGGAATAAGCAATTTTATTGCAAAACTGCTTGCTGGATTAAGCATTTTGTACACGATTGAGGTCGGAGGAGCGAGCAAAGATGGAAAACAAATCGGTAATGCTGATAATGCATTTATTGCAGCAGATGATATGGAATATGCTTTAGGTAATAAGATTCCACTTTGGTTGTTTGGATTCTTGTATTGAGTAAACTAAGGCATGTAAAGTGTAAAGGTCTGAACAAAAGTCGTTCATAAAAGTGTACCCGAACGAGAGGAGATGCGCGGCCAGCAATCGAACAAATGTGCTTGGAATTTATAATTCATTCGTAATACTATCAATATATCCTAATTTTGTAAACTCCACTTTGCAAAAAAATATATGTGCCTTCATTTTTGAATTTTTTTATTTTTGAACTATATTATATGTGTAAATTGCAACAAAGCAATAATTAAATGTTTAACAATAAAATTTACACATTATGGTACAAGTAAAATTATTTCAAGAGAAAACACCTTATCTCGAGGTCTTTGAAAAACAAGTAAACGAGTTCTTGCAACAACACAGTCAAGAAATCAAAGTGGTAGATATCCGATATACAGCGGAAAGCCCTAACCCACATAATAGCGTTTGGAAAAACTGGACGGCTATGCTCGTATATGAAACCGAAAAACCAATCCAATAATCCATCCGACTATGAAAACGAATCGCACCCTCTCAGCCACTGATCTGCACAATATGGAAGTGGGAGAATTTATGCTACGCAGTATATATGCTTCCAAAGACAATCCAGCCGATCAACCTATCATCCAAGAAATGTACCGCCGCGACAAAATAGGAACGGCATACCGATTCGGAGATGTAGAAACGCTATTGCAAGAACTATCGCACGACAATATCTCTGCTGCTGAGCACCTGGGCATGCTCTATGAGCTGGGCAACGAGCAATATGGCATCTATATCAACAAAGCGCGCGCACAATCGTACTACGATATGTTAGGTTATAACCCAATGGATGGCCTCTCAGAAGAGGACATGATGCCAGAGTCAGAGCCTGCTATCGTGACCTATCAACTATCGGGCAATACAGATGACCTTAAAGCCATTGAGCAGATAATCCATTCGTTGGCTAAATTCTACGGAACGCCAAATGGCGAAGTGAATGTACAAGGACTGATGAAAGTGCTAGTAGGGTCGGATGCCTATGAATATAGAGGCAATATACTAAGTATGACCTATATGGATAAGCAAACCTTGCACATCCAAGCCGAAGTAAGAAAAATCGAAGCCATGCAATATGCTATCAACCAATGCTTTAGCAATATCCGCGTAGAGATGATTAATGAGTAAATAACAACCTAACAATAAAACAATCATGTCAAAAACAACCATCCAAAATACCACCAACCAATTTGGCAAACGCCCACACTATGAACTGAAAGAGCTAATGACATGGAGCGAGGATGCCCTAATAGAGTATATCATTTTTACGATGCAGCGCAAAGGCATCACCGAATTTAGTACAACGCTGTTTCCTGGCTATTTCGGCTGTAGATACGATCGCCCAGAGGGCTGGCACCTGCTGTTTTGGCCATTCTTGGGTGGCTACCGACATACATACGAGTGGACACGCGTGTTTATCGAAGACGGAGAGTTGCTATTCGAACTTGAAGAGCGTATCAGCAAATATCAGTACGATCTTTTTGAGGATACTTTCCTCGAGAATATATTCCCATCACCCGTTGGCAGAACAGTAGGCGAACGCTATTGCCCAAGAATCATTACGCACTACGATGCGGATGAGTTCTTTGATATGCTTCCTCATCTGCCTATCAAGGATATACAATCCAAGCTCTGGAGTAAGCAGCGTTATTTGGCAGATGTGGCTTCTTCACTTGAATTGTGTAATCCTCAACGAGAAGCTGCGGATGAAGCTCGCCGCCCCAAGATGACCTTAGAGCAAGCTAAAGTGCTAATAAATGCGCCCCACTTTAAAATAAAACCCAATTGGATGAGTGAAATAAAAGATGAGTGCTTTGGTTCTAAGAAAACGAAATTCTCGCTCCGACTGCTTTGGATTTTCCTCATATCGATTGTGGTCAGCATACCAGTTGGTATTTTCCTCCATAATATTCAATATCAGGTAGAATCACAGTTTGGCTTTAGTTGGCTGATGGCGACACTCATTTTCTTTGGCATGTGGTTTGGCATAAGTTTGCTGATTGATCTGTTCGACGAACATCTCTGCTGAGTCTATATTCATAAATGATGATTTAAAGAAGTTCATTACCCTATGAATTGACAATAATTGACGACATAATTGACACCTATTGTCTTAATAATCAATCTGTGTCAACTCGTATATAGTTCCACAAAAATCAGAGATTACTACTATGCCTATGCGCCAATTTAAGAAAACCAAACGTGTCATCACACGCGAAGAACAAATGACTATGCACGAAAGTGCTAAAAGGTCAGCCGAGCGTGACCGCCAAGAGAAAGAACGCCTCATCGCCGAAGGCAAACTCCGCCGAGAATTTATCAAAGTAGATGCCAAAACGACGATTGTCAGGTATATACCTATTGATGACACAACATCTCAATAATACCAAGGTGAAATAACCAAGGAATTCAATATCAATGTATAACCGCAATGAATACATAATACAATATGCAACAGACAAACAAAAGACGTTACAAGCGTCGTTACTATTATCTAACAGCGCACTCCGAGCAGGAGAAAAAGCAACTGCTATCTGAACTCATTCACGGCAATCATCTGTTGGGTTATCCCACCTATGCCGATATTCGCAAAAATCGCATACGCATCAAGGTGCTAATTCCACAACTATATCCTGATGCCCCAAAAAGCTATTGGGAGATTTATCTTATCAAGTTAAGATATAATAAATAGAAGCACACAAAATCAGCTGCAGAACTAGCGGCAAGTGCAAAAAATATTTTCATCAGTAACCATCGAACTTCAGAAGCCCTAAAACACAAATCGGCGGCAGCAAAACTTACATTTGCCGCTACTTTTTGCAGCATTATTATAGAGGCCTAAATGTTTGAAACACAAAAGCCACAGAAAGCCCACAGATCTCCCATAGATGTCCTATAGTGGTCCCGAAACCTGCAGGGAAATTGTTGATTACTAGTTTTGAACTAGGCACAATCGTCTTATCTCGCCCAATGGACTCAAACGATTAATCGCAAACTATGCCTGCATCTCATAGGCAGATTTTAATCTGTTGGTATTCATAACTTGATACCAAATTTATAGATGGTTGTTGTGGTATATGTCTCTCCTGGACGCAGGGTGGTCGATGGGAAAGCAGGTTGGTTAGGGCTATCGGGGAAATGTTGTGTCTCAAAGCAGAGACCGCTACGGCGTGGGTACACCACTCCATTTTTACCCATAAAACTGCCGTCCAAGAAGTTGCCAGCATAGAATTGTACACCGGGTTGGTCGGTATGAATGCGCATTTCGATACCTGTCGCAGCATCGTACAATACGCCTGCAAGGGCATTTAGATCGCCATTGGTAGCCAAAATCCAGTTGTGGTCGTAGCCACGGCCATTGACAATC
>JAZNMT010000019.1:0-66938 GCA_045579895.1 Paludibacteraceae bacterium | reverse complement strand
ATCAGTGTTGGGTCATCTTTGATGACCATGGGTGCTGAAGGTACAATCTTGTGTCCTTTCTTCTCAAAATAATCCAAAAAGGATTGTCTAATCTCTTTGCTTGTCATATTAATCTTGTGGTATAAATTTCTCTACTTTGTACTCTTTCTTCACTTCTTTGATTTCCACTACGAGTTGGTTGGCGAGCAGTTTCTCGTTCTCCTCACGCTGGCGCAGAACGTCTATAGCTGCATAGATAGCGTGCAAGATGCTGGTTGCATCGGCTTCGTTCTTACCCGCCAAATTGTATGCTGTACCGTGATCGGGCGAGGTGCGCACTACTGGCAGTCCCGCAGTGAAGTTCACGCCACTCATATCCAATGCCTTGAATGGCGCCAACCCCTGATCGTGGTACATAGCCAACACAGCATCGAAGTGATTATATTGTCCTGCGCCAAAGAAACCGTCAGCCGAATAAGGACCAAAAGCCCAGATACCTTGCTCCTGCGCCTTGGCGATAGCAGGGCGAATGATATTGGTCTCTTCCTCGCCAATGAGTCCGTTGTCGCCGGCATGTGGATTGAGCGCCAACACGGCGATGCGTGGTTTGCGGCAAGTGAAGTCCATCTTCAGAGTTTCGTTGAGCACAGCCAGTTTGCTGAGAATACGCTCCTCGTTGATGGTCTCTGCCACTTTGGCGATAGGGGTATGATTGCATACCAATGCCACACGCATGCGGTCGCTAATCATCATCATCAGGCTATCTTTGCCTTCGCCAAATAGTTGTGTCAGGTACTCGGTGTGTCCTGAATACCGGAACTCATCCGATTGGATATTATCCTTGTTGATAGGTGCCGTCACGATGGCGTGTACCAGGCCGTTCTTGAGATCTTGGCATGCGCGTTGCAAGCTCTTGAGCGATGCTTTTCCTGCTTCGGGGGTGGATACACCTAATTGTACAGGCGTGTCATCGGGGTAACAAATGATGAGATTCAGTCTGCCATCTTTCGCCTGTTTGGGGTCTTGGATGATATTCCATTGGATATTACGATACTCTTCATCGAGGGCTTGCATATGTTGGCGTGCCACTTTGGCGTTGCCATACACGATAGGGCGACAAATCTCACAGATGTGTGGATTCACCAACGATTTGAGGATAATCTCATACCCTACTCCATTGATATCGCCAGCAGTGATTGCTATTATTGGTTTCATGTATTTTTCTGTTATAATTCTCAGTACCTATTTTTACAAATGTTTTGCATCAGAAGTTATTTTCCAGATTGCATCAGTTGGAATATCAAACACTCCATAAGCACAATGCTCACCTATCATACAATCAATAGAAGTTGTTTCATGTCGAACTTTCAATATCGCATCTCCTCCCCTCTGCACTATCAAGTGAATAGATTTTATATTCGTTTGCGATGTCCCAGATCGAAACACACACCAACACAAGGAATGCTGTTCAAAATCAATCTCTGGAATTTCCATATCTTCAGGTGCTAAATCACGCAATTCCTGCATGGATTTTACCATAAATGCAACGCCTCCATAATAAGAATAGTCTTCATTAGATTCATACATCTCATCATATTTATTGAGTATATCATATGCTTGAGTTGCTCGTACATGTTGAAAAATCGCATCCAATTTTTCTTTATCCGATTTCGATAATTTTACTTTGTCTATCACACCAGTTATTTCAGTTGGCTCACAACTAACGCATACACACGCTACTACGAGCAATATGCTCATCAAAATATTCTTCATAATTTTACTTATTTTAGTTTACTAATGTATCTATGTTGTTTATTAATTTATTTGACTGACTTTCTCGTATTGTAGTTTTTCAAAATCAAACGGTTTGCGCTCTTCGTTCTTGTAGCCGAGCGACATCACGCATAGTACAGTGAAGTTCTCGGGCAGATTGGTGAGTTTGCGCACCAATTCTTCTGCGCCTTCGCGTTGATAGACGTGGCACCAACAAGCACCCAATCCTTGGTCCGCAGCAGCGAGCCAAATGTTTTGTGCAGCGATAGCCGCATCGCATTGCCATGTATCAATCACGCTGGTGTCCGCAGCCACCACGATACCTGCCATGGCGGTGTCAAACATACCACTGCCGTAGGTGCGGCAACCTGCTAATTGGCGCAGAATCTCCTCATTTTTTATCACCACGAAATGCCATGGGTTCATTCTCTTGCCTGCAGGCGACATGAGTGCACAACGAATGATGTAATCCAATTTCTCCTGCTCTACTGGCTGGTTGGTGTATTTTCTATACGAGCGCCTTTGTTGGCATAAACTTTGAAAATCTTGCATAATTCTTCTAATTTACAAAATAGCGTGCAAAGTTAGTAATTTTTTCTCACATATGCAAGTATTAGACTGGATTTCCGTATTTTTTCTTCTTTGGTCTGCACTCACTGCATAAAAAGCACAGAAATTTGCACAGACAAAAAAAAAGTTGTACCTTTGCAGAGTGAAAAAGATTGTACCCTATATCTCAGTCATCACTGCCATGCTCATTTGGGCGGGGTCAGGTATCGCAGTCAAAGAAGCATTAGTAGTATTCACCCCACTGACACTCATCGTGTTACGATTCACCATAGCCGTCATACTCATGCTATCAATCGGACTCATCTTCCGACAAAATGAGATAGTAGGACTACAACCCATCCAACGAAAAGATATTCCACTATTCCTATTAGGCGGTCTGTTTCAACCGTTCCTATACTTCATCTTCGAGACCTATACCTACCAAACATTCGATTCACCCACCATCGCTGAAGCACTACTCAGCACACAACCCGTCATGGCACCTATCTTCGCCTTTGTACTGCTGCGCGAGAAAGTAACACGCAACAATATCATCGGTATCCTGCTCTCCACAGCAGGCATGCTGATGCTACTAATGATGGGCAATGGGGTATTGGCTATTAGCAATGGGAAGGGCGTAGCATTGGCACTACTAACAGTCAGTATGTCCGTCAGTTACTCGGTCATACTGCGCCGCATACCTGCACGCTACTCGCCCCTGAGCATCGTGTTCTATGTGCAATCTATTTCGCTGATTCTCTTCTATATCGTTTGGGGTATATCGGGCGAAGCAAGCACATTATCCGCAATAGGCGATGGGCAGTGGGCAATGGGTAAGGCACCTTGGGCAGTAATATATTTAGCCGTATTCTCGTCCGTAGCAGCGTTTGTGCTATTCTGCTACACGGTACGACAGATAGGCGTAACACGCGCCAATATATTCAACAACATACGCCCCGTCTTTACCGCCATACTGATGTGGGTGATATTCGGCGAAGTACTGCCCGTATGGAAATTAGTAGGCATCGCGGTAATTATCATCGGATTATTTGTCAGCGAAAAGAAAGATAAACAATAAAAATCGGCATAACCTTGCGTATATGCGATTTTTTTTGTACCTTTGCAGCGCATACTAATAATACAAGACTATACAAAACTACACAATACAATTATGACTCGAGATTTAGAGATTTTTGACATCATCCGCCGTGAGCGTGAACGTCAGACTAAAGGCATCGAATTGATTGCCAGTGAGAACTTTGTCAGCGACCAAGTCATGGAAGCAATGGGTAGCGTATTAACCAATAAATACGCCGAAGGTTATCCCGGTAAACGTTATTATGGAGGTTGCGAAGTGGTGGACGAAAGCGAAACTATCGCAAAACAACGCCTTTGTCAACTCTTTGATGCGGAGTATGCGAATGTACAACCCCACTCTGGCGCACAAGCCAATATGGCGGTATTTATGGCATGTCTGCAAGCAGGCGACACTTTCCTGGGGCTTAATCTTAGCCATGGAGGACACCTCAGCCACGGTTCGCCAGTCAACTTCTCAGGCATCATGTTCAACGCATTGGAATACAATGTAAAAGAAGATACAGGCACAGTGGACTATGACCAACTGGAGCAAGTGGCACGTACACACAAGCCTAAATTGATTATCGCAGGTGCAAGCGCATATAGCCGTGATTGGGATTATGCTCGTATTCGCCGTGTTGCTGATGAGATTGGTGCTATTTTTATGGTGGATATGGCACACCCTGCGGGGCTTATTGCAGCAGGATTATTGGAGAACCCTGTAAAGCATGCTCATATCGTTACCTCAACCACACATAAAACACTTCGCGGTCCTCGTGGTGGTGTTATTCTTATGGGCAAGGATTTCCCTAACCCATGGGGAAAGACAACTCCTAAGGGCGAGGTGAAGATGATGTCAGCTTTGTTGGATTCAGCTGTTTTCCCCGGCACACAAGGTGGTCCATTGGAGCATGTGATTGCGGCTAAGGCAGTAGCTTTTGGCGAAGCACTCACCCCTGAGTTCCGTGAATACCAAAAGCAAGTTCAGCTCAATGCTGCTGCTATGGCTAAAGCATTGATGGACAAAGGATATAAGATTATCTCCAATGGTACGGATAACCACTCTATGTTGGTAGATTTGCGCACTAAGTATCCTGAGCTGACTGGTAAAGTGGCAGAAAAAGCTCTTGTGGCTGCTGACATCACCACCAACAAGAACATGGTTCCATTCGACTCACGCAGTGCTTTCCAAACAAGTGGTTTGCGTTTTGGAACACCAGCAATCACCACACGCGGATTGAAAGAGGATAAAATGCCATGGATTGTCGAACTCATAGATCGTGTACTCAGCAACCCTGAGTCAGAGGAGAATATCGCACAAGTACGCGCAGAAGTCAATGCTGAGATGGTGAAATACCCACTATTTGCATGGTAATTTCTTAGTGTTTAGTGGACGCTTCGCTACTGTTTAGCGTTTAGAGATATGGAAGTATTATTAGGCAAGACATTAGAGGAACTGCAAGCGGTAGCCCAAAAACTTGGGCTGCCGCGTTTTGCTGGCAAACAAATGGCGGAGTGGCTCTATGTACGCCGTGTAACTTCCTTTGATGAGATGACCAACATATCGCTCAAGGGTCGCGAAACACTCAAAGCACACTACAGCATTGGTCGCCATACTCCTATAGCCGAAGCAATCTCTAAAGATGGCACGAAGAAATACCTATTCGTCATAGATAGCGAGAGGCAAGAGGTTAAAGGTGGAAGCTTAGAGGCGAGGCATATCGAATCCGTCTATATCCCTGATAATGATCGTGCTACATTATGTGTCAGCACACAGGCTGGCTGCAAAATGGGATGTCGTTTCTGCATGACAGGCACACTAGGTTTTCACGGGCACCTATCTGCTGCGGATATACTAAATCAAATTTTCTCTATCCCTAATGCCGACAAGCTGACAAATATCGTGTATATGGGCGAAGGCGAACCAATGGATAATTTAGACCAAGTGCTTCGTTCGCTGGAGATAATGACTAGTGCATGGGGATGTGCTTGGTCGCCCAAACGTATCACCGTATCTTCGGTAGGAATCAACAAGGGTCTAAAACGCTTTTTGGAGGAAAGTGATTGCCACTTAGCAATTTCGCTGCATAATCCGTTCAGCATTGAGCGACAAGAGATTATGCCTATCGAGAAAGCAAATCATCTGAGTGATGTGATTACTCTGCTCAAACAATATGATTGGTCACACCAACGGCGCGTAAGTTTTGAATATATCTGTTGGGGCGGTGTAAATGACACCCCTAAACATGCAAACGAATTACTACGATTACTAAAAGGACTTGATTGTCGCATAAACCTCATCCGTTTCCATGCAGGAGTAGATAAAAACTTCACTAGCAGCAACGAGCAACAGATGGAGTGGCTACGCGAATATCTCACCGAACATGGTATCACCACTACCATCCGTCGCAGCCGTGGTGAAGATATCCTTGCCGCCTGCGGAATGTTGGTCAATGCACTGAAGGATTAATATATTACTGTTGGCGGCATAAGAGAAAAACTGGGAAACACCAGAATAATAACGAAGTGACAACGGAGTGGTTTCGGGAACGAAAAGAGACCAATCCGTTTTTTTGTTGTAAATCTATAGAAAATAGAAGTTGCGCGGATCAAGTGCTTACTATGGGCATACAGGGCGGACGGATTGTCCGTAATAGCGGAAATAATAGTGACAATCTATAGCACCAGAATGGAATACTAGTACATATGAGTCAGGAGGAAGACTACTATTAATTGTACTTGATGCATATTCCCCCTGGCTGTCTGCATGAACGATTGAACTACCAGAGCGATAGCCTGCAGCAGGGAGGAAGATAGACTTATTGGTGTAACCTGATCTGTTAGAGGTTACTTCACAACCATAAACATCATTTAGAGTAGTCCATGTCCAAGTGCAACTATCACGCAATTCTGTTAACTCGGAATAAGTCGGCATACGCCAAGCACCACCCCAATTTATGGAGGCAGCATCATCGGCCGATTCAAGGACGGTCTTGTTATCTACTGTACCATAATTGCTCTCTGTGTTGTATTTGGTTAGAGTACTTGCTGAGCCATCACACCATCTATAAGTACTCCAGCTATATTCCTCTTTCGGTTCGGTTTCTCCCCAAGCAAAGTAATCACCATACTCCTCTGGCTTGCTCGCACCCACATTAAAGGTCGCCCACTTTACACTCAAACCCAAGTCCACATATTCGTATGTAGCACTCCCCCCACTCGAAGATGTCTTCGTAGTAAAACTTATTTCCTCTCCGTAGGCTGTACCTTTATCATTACGTGCGTAGGCGCGGAGGTAGTAAGTAGTATTGGCTTGCAAATTGGTGATTGTATAAGTAAACTCACCTGTTCCACTACCACAAGGGCGAATAAAGTTATTCAGATTGGAGATCGTTGGCTCTGGATTAGTGCTATACACTACACCACGCTCCGTCACACTCGCACCACCATCACTAGTTACATTACCACCCACTACAGCAGATACATCCGTTATCTGCGTGGCAGCATAGGTAGTTACAGCAGGAATAGTAGCTGGACGTGGACCATAGACAGGACGAATAGAACGACCATAATAGCGTACATCATCATGGAGTAAATATTGATACTTAGTAAAATTAATGTCATACGCATTCCAATTATCTTCTATATTCAACGAACTTGTCCAATAGAAAGCATAATAACTATTCGTCCAAGTATCATCAATACATCCTGCCAAAGGTAAGAAGATGGAATTACCATTCTTCTTGCTGGTTAATTTATAACCTTCTACACCATTTTGCGTCGTCCATTCCCAACTACAATTTTCGTATAATTCATCGCGCTCTTCTTTAGTAGGCATACGCCATTCCCCACCCCAATGTATATAAGCGGCATCATCAGCAGCTTCAAGGATGGTTTTATTATCAACTGTAGTACCGTTATTGCCATTGGTGCAGTACTTGGTCAAATGATAGCCATAACCATAATAATCATAATAACTGCAATATTTATATGTCTCTTGATGGTATCTCTCTTTTGGTTCTGTTTCTCCCCAAGCAAAGTAATCACCGAACTCCCATGGTTTGGAAGCCCCGACATTGCGGTCTGCCCACTTGATGCCACTTGGCAAACCCAAGTCCACATATTGTGGAGTGGCACTAACTGGTGATGCTAATTCACCTGTTCCAGCATTGAAATTCAGCGTGATAGTCATACCTGCCTCTACGGATACACGCTCTTGGTCAGCACCCGTGCCACGATAGACAATCTTGCCATTGTAAATCATATACTCGGCTTGCCACCACTCGATATTGGCGATATCCGTGTACATGCGCAGTTCACCAACCGAGTTGGTTGTAATAGACACTGTACCATCGCTATTTATTGTAAATGGATACCTATCTTCTTCCCAACTACCAAAAGCCTCACCTATACCATATATCTTAGCCGCAGTTACTGACACTTTCCGATTGACCATATCTACCACAAAAGTGTATAATCCTGCATCAGTAACCTGACCATTATGATCTACGATATTTCCATTTTCTGTACCAAAATCTTTTCCTATCCACTCTTGAACAGGGCTAAACTTGAATTGTGCATCTTGCTCCATATACAACGTACACCAAAACATTCCTTCATGCGAATGTACTGGAGTCATCTGTACAAAAGTCCAGCCGCTGAAATCTCCGATGATATACATCGAAGTTGGTATTTCTGGATTCGTTTGCGCCCCACATACGGGACGAACTGGTAAACCAAAGCATCGGTCACTGGCATACCAATTTATATTAGACGAAGTAAACCCTAGAGAAATAGTACCGCGACTAGCATCCAACGCATTGGTACGGTATTGTCCTTCTAAATTATGATAAACAAGTCCGTTATCATAATGGTAGAAGCCCGCAGCAGGTATAAAGATACTATTACCATTGTAATTGCTTACAAATGATAAACCTTGCGTTCCTCCTTTACTTTCCCATCTTAGCGTACATGAACTTATTAATTCATTCCACTCAGCTATACTAGGAGTGCGCCATTCTCCTCCCCATTTCACTACAGCTGCGTCGTCTTCTGGATCTAGAATAGTTTTATTGTCCACTACACCATATTCACTATCAGTGTTATACTTTGTAAGTGAGTTATAGGTACCCTGACACCACTTATACACATCCCATGTATATGTATTTTTAGTCTCTGTTTCTCCCCATGCGAAATAATCACCACATTCCTCTGGTTTAGTAGCTCCAATATTAAAAGTTGCCCATTTAACACCACTTGGGAAACCCATATCCACATATTGTGGACTAGCAGGCTCTTTCTCCTTTTTTGTGGTGAAATGATATATATTTGGATGTTTTCTTGAAGAAAAATTATTTATCATTTCATATTGCACGTAATAGGTTTGCGCGCTTTTCAGTTTGGTCAAAGTAACTGTATAAGTAAGATTATCTTTCTGTTGCATAATCACTTGTTCAGCATTTGCCATATCCATTGCAAGAGCGTAATGCACTTTGATAGTCTGAACCGTAGATATAGATGGCTCCAGCACCAACGTGAGTGTGGCAGAATTGGTAGCCACCACTGCATTGCTACTCTTTATTACTAACGTATCTACGGGCACATCAATCTTCTCACATGCAGCCGTTAACAATACAACTAAACAGATTGTGAAATATCTTAGATTTTTCATAATTATCAATCATTAAAATGTCCAACCAATACTTACCTCGGCTTCAACATGCTTGAAGTTAATCATATTTACACCCGTTGCCATTGTAAAGCCACCTATGCTGCCTATCAAGCCAGCATCTATGCTCAATCCTGTATTCGACCATGGTCCGTACATAATCCACTGGTCAACTGTTGTTTCCAAGGCATATTGTGCAGAACCATAGCCCGCACCTAAGTAAAAACCAAAGAAGTTGTTTTTGTTCTTCTTCTCTTTCTTTCCAAGGAAGTCCATCGCAAATCCTATGTTTGCTACCCATTCAGCCCCACTAGTATTGCCAGTATAGAAAGGAACCACACCATTTATAGCATAGTTTTGATCGCAAATTAGATCAGTCTTGGCAGCCGCTTGGAAGTTGGTTCGTCCTTTCACGTACCAACCATATCCATTGTATAGTTGCCCGAACATTAGACCAGCACTCCAAAGTTGCGATTTAAAGGCAGAGCCGGCATTCGCCAACACAAAAGTATTTATTCTACGCTCCAGCGGTTTGCCTTTTAATTTCTCCGTATCGTTTTTGGGTTGTTTTGTCACTTTTTCTTTCTGCTCTAAGGTAGGCTTAGGATTGGACTTAATAGTTTGTTCCATCGCAGGCTTCTTAGTTTTGGCATCAGTTTCCACTTTTGTTAAGGAATATTCTACCAATTGCTCTTGCTCGTCATCAATCACAATGCGCTTAGTCTGTGATTGATAGCCATCACGCTCTATGCGTACAGTATGCTCGCCAAAAGCGAGTTGGCTTACTAATATAGGGCTCTTTCCTACCATTTTATTATCCACGTAAACAGTACCCATAATTGGTTTTCCTTCTATTGCCAAAGCTCCATACTTTTGTATAGGCAAATTTAGTTGAAAGGTCTGCACTGAATCTTGTAGCAATACAGTGATGCTCGTATAAGCAGAGTGGTGGTTTGGCTTACGTACCTCTATTTCGTGCGAGCCACACTCTAAAGAGCCCATCCATTGATTAGAACCTAACAGATGATTGTCAAGATAAATCTCTACGTCATCCTCAGCTAGTAACCTGACATATCCTGCATTCCCCTCAATTTGTGGAATGATTACTGTGGTATCTCCATCCGATATGACCGCTGTAGTTCTAAATTCTCTGAATTTCTCTTTTTGTATTTCAATCAAATATGTGCCGCTCTCTAGTTCCTTATTCGTCAATGGTAATTGTCCAAGTCTAATATGCGTAGAAGTATGCACGTTGGTAGCAAATACGTATGCCCCTTTAGCAGCCTGCTCGCACGGAATACTTAGCCAACCGAACCTAGGACGCAAATTCACTTCCAATTGTTGTGAATTTTGCGATACGATAATCGTACCGCTTTGTGTATGGTAGTTATCATGTGACACTTCGTATGCATAAGTACCATAATCTAGCGACTTGCTAGCCAATCCCTCTTCGGCAGGCCACCATTGCCAATCCTCATTGACCTGCACACGCACATTAGCATCAGCAGGCTCCACGAAGAATTTGAAATACTGGCGCTTAGGAGCTTGCGGATTGACTATCTCATTAGGAACAGAAATGACCAACTCGTATGTGCACTTAGACATAAGTGAAGGAATCTTACCATTAGACACGTCGTTGAACACCACTTTAATCTTCTCGTATCGAGGGTGGGATATTTCTACATATTTCGCTCCCTCAGCCATATAAACCCAATACTCATTGGCAATACGTTTGGCATTACCCAACATATAATTAGCAGTAAAGGCCACTTCCGTTTCACTGAGAACTTGCACCAACAACAAAGCAGGATAATTGCCTAAATTATCCTTTGGAGCATCTGCGCTACGTGCATACAACTTGATTTGAGACACATCCTCAAAGCGCTTTACGCTAAGTCCCTCCGGCTGCGCTAGCACACTCGCCCCCATCAAGAGAGATAGGGAGAGCACGAATATATACTTGAACCTACGCATAATATAGTATTTTTCATTGACTAATCATTTTTATTCATCTATCTCCAGGACTAGTCGCAATCCTAGATCACGATAGCGTGCTTCTGGCGTATTATTGCTCCGATAGGAAACCCGACAATGCATATAGTAATTATTTCGGCTTCCGCCACGGAATACTCGATGCGTACCTATTGGTGGTCCTTGCGGGTTTCGCTGCGCAGAAGTGCCATATGCACCATACCAATCCTGACAACATTCATAAACATTACCACTCATATCGTACAAGCCTAATTCATTGGGTAGTTTTTGTGCGACATGATGACCAATATCATTGCTATTATCCTTATGCCAAGCCACATCATCTAGGTTATCGCTACCTGCATACTTATATCCCCGGCTATATTTTCCACCTCGTGCCGCATACTCCCACTCAGCCTCAGTCGGCAGGCGAAAATGTAGCCCCGTCATATGATTGAGTATCTTAATAAACTTTTGACAATCCCCCCAACTGACTCCTCCTGCTGCATATTGTGCGCCATCGGTAGTATCATCTAGCTTATTATGCATTACTAAATCCCACAGAGCTCTAGTAACCTCTGTCTCGCCTATATAAAAATCTGACAGAGTAACTTGGTGTGCTGGTTTTTCATCGCGACTCGAAGAATTACCCTGCTCCTCAGTTGCCCCCATTGTAAAAGAACCACCTTCTACCTTTATCATATTGAAAACAACTCCCTTGAGATTGAATGTCTCTTTAATTATCTCATGTTCCATTGTACTTTCGTTCACCTGGGGATACAGATGAATACCACTAAATAGTAGAAAAAATAGAACTAAGTATTTTAATTGTTTCATAATGGTATGGTGTATATGGGATTGTGTAAAGAAAGCCTTCCTATCAACGTAGGCGATCGGCAGCACGCACAAGGGCTTCGTCTTTAAGGATACGGCGAGTAGCCATCATGAGTAGCACAATATTCACCATAGGAATTGCCGCCCACACATTGAGATACCATTCAGCACCAGCTAAAGTAGTATCACCAATATGTTCGTATCCCTTTACGACATAAGCGACATATAATGCAATCAAAGCGTAATATCCTAAGCATAAGATTACATTCATAATGTTCACACGCGCTTGCAACAAGCGACGCTTGAAAAGAAAGATATTTACAAGTGCCAATAGCGGAATAGCAACACTCATCACTGCCAAAGGCCATTTATCAAAAGCAAGCAACGAGACATAATCCGTAGTTTCTGGCATCAGGAATTGTACTGGGGAAAAGAAGCACAAAAGTGTGCCCAAAATGACTACCATTAACAGGTAAAGAGTTTGAATTCGTTGTATCATATTTATGTTGTAAAGTTTTAAAAGTGTAAAGTTTAAATGCTGGGGATAAATTGACAAAGGTCATTGACTAGTTGATATTTCTCACCAGTAGCAGGACAAGTAGCAAAGCCTAGTTTATCGAAGTGTAGTTTTTCTCCATGACGACTCACCCACCCTACACGGCGTGCAGGATTTCCCACCATCAAAGCGAATGCTGGCACATCCTTAGTTACTACCGATCCGGCACCTATCAGGCAGTATTCACCCAATGTGTTACCACATACAATAGTAGCATTGGCCCCTACGGAAGCACCACGGCGAATGAACGTATCTTTATACTCATCCTTACGTGACACGGCAGAGCGAGGATTAATGACATTGGTGAACACCATACTGGGTCCCAAAAAGACATCATCTCCACATCGAACACCGGTATAAATAGACACATTATTCTGAACCTTACAATTGCGCCCCAGTACTACGCCTGGCGACACCACCACATTCTGACCGATATTGCATCCTTCACCTATTTGACAGCCAGACATGATGTGGGAGAAGTGCCATATCTTGGTACCCGCCCCGATGATGCAATTATCATCTACATAGGATGATTCATGAACAAAAACCTCTTCCATATTAGAAAAATGCTTTAAAGATATCATTTCCATTGGCGAAGATCATCAGTGCTAGTAGTAGCCAAAAACCTATATTATTGGCTATTTCAAGGAATTTGTCTCCAGGCTTTCGCCCTGTCATAATCTCCCACAAAAGGAATAATATATATCCTCCATCCAATACAGGTATTGGCAAGAAATTCATAAACGCAAGTACTAAACTGAGGAAGGCAGTTGTGTTCCAAAAAGCCGCCCAGTTCCAGACATCTGGATACATGTTACTAATGGCTCCAAAGCCACCTAAAGACTGTGCGCCTTCTTTAGAGAATATCAATCGGAATTGCTTTACATACATCACCAATTGCTCCCAACCATGTTTAATACCAGCAGGAATGGCCTGGAAGAACGTATAATCTGTATGAATAGGTTGATAGAATGCTCCCGCAGCTTTGGCATATACCCCAATCTTGGCTTGATCTCCAATAAATAATCTCGCTTGCATAGGTTCGCCAGCACGATAGAAAGACAAGGTAATACTATCACATGGATATTTTTCTACTTCATTGGTTATCTGCACATAGCACAAATTCTCTACACCATTCACCCCAACAATACTATCCCCCTTTTGCATCTGTGCAAAATCAGCAGCACCACCAGGCATTACCGAATCAATGACAAATGGCATATAATATGAGATTAACGTATAACCACGTTTTTGATATGACTTGTCTGCACGTGCCTTTTCGCGCTCTTGGCGGTCGATATCATTCTGCAATGCCAAATAGCGATTGCCTAAATCCTCAGACATCGTCAAAGCCAGTGTATCATTACCACGTAATACGACAACATCGCGTTGTCCCTCAATGATGATTGTTCGTACTACATCCGATAGATCTTGTGGTTCTACATCGTTGATAGTAAGGATCTTATCCCGTTGTTGGAATCCTTCGCCCACTAAGATATTAGAATAATACAATCCGGTATTAATTTGGCTAAGTGGCATGGTGTCTTTGCCCCAATGGAAAAGAATCATGCCAAAGATAAATAAAGCCGCAACAAAGTTCACCAATATCCCCCCAATAATGATACACAATCGTTGCCATACATTCTTGGATCGGAATTCCCACGGTTGTGGTTCTGATGGAAGATCGGTAGCCGATTTCGTTTCATCGACCATACCAGCAATAGCGCAATATCCACCAAAAGGAACCCATCCTACCCCCCATTCCGTTGCATCGGGATAACGACGCCAGTCATCTTCAGGCAAAGCCAGTAGTTCTTGATCTGTCATTGGGCGATAAAGTGTGTTTCCCTTCTCATCTTTCTTTTCATTTCCCATCTCATCCAACATAGGTGTTATTGATGGCTCAACGTTTGGTGCAAAGACCCGTACTTGCCATTTACCATTTATCCTCTTGGCTCGAATGAGTGAGAATTTAGGATTGAAAAACATATAGAACTTCTCCACACGCACCTTGAATATGCGCGCAAAAAAGAAATGCCCTAACTCGTGAATCATCACGAGAATACTAAGAGCGAGTATGAGTTGTATCCATTGCATTCGTGTTCGGCAATCGAACCGAACAGACCTCCCATTAGGCTATCAGACGCTACGCTGTTAATAGTCAGACCGCGCATTGTCAGAATTGAAAGTCTATCGGTTCTCGTATATCCTCCGTGCCGTCGGAGGGATTTATTCAATTAATTTAAACGTTTCAATGTTTTAGTATTTCGAGTGCTATTTTACGAGCTTGGGTATCGGTTTGCACATAATCATCGTATATTGGCTCGTCAATGAAAGTGCTCTTTGCCATTGTATCAGCAATGATGTCCGACATCTGCAGAAATCCACATTTGCCTTCGCGGAAAGCCAAATTCACCACTTCGTTGGCAGCATTTAATATACACGGCATGTTTCCCCCTTTTTCCATCGCTTCATATGCCAACTTAAGATTTGGGAAACGTAGGAGATCAGGTTCTTCGAAAGTAAGTTGCTTCGTACTAAATAAGTCAAGTCGTTGTACATCGCTATTCCAACGTTCAGGATAGGTCAAGGCATATTGTATTGGCATTCGCATATCAGGGGTACCGAGTTGTGCTTTCACACTACCGTCTATGAACTGCACTGCCGAATGTATGACCGATTGCGGATGTACCAAAACTTGTATCTTTTCCACAGGAATATTGAACAACCAACGTGCTTCGATTACTTCGAATCCCTTGTTCATCATGCTAGCCGAATCAATGGTAATCTTAGCCCCCATCTCCCAATTAGGGTGTTGCAGAGCTTGTGCAGCCGTGACATGGTGCATCTGTTCGTAGGTAAACGTACGAAATGGTCCTCCGCTAGCGGTGAGCAATAGTTTCTCCACGTTATCCATCTTTTCTCCTACTAGCGATTGGAATATAGCAGAATGTTCGCTATCTACGGGCAAGATTGGAACTTTGTATCGCTGCGCTAGGCGGCATATGATTTCTCCCGCGACAACTAATGTCTCCTTATTTGCTAATGCAATTGCCTTTTTTGCCTTGATAGCTTGTATTGTAGGTTGCAAGCCAGCATATCCAACCATGGCAGCGACCACTATATCAATAGCAGGCATTGTAACCATTTCAGCAATGGCCTTTTCTCCAGCCATCACATGTATAGGTAGGTCGCTGAGAGCGTCTCGCAAGCGAGGATAGCAAGTTTCATCAGCAATACATACTACCGCAGGACTAAACTCTAATGCCTGCTGAATCAGCACATCCACACTACGATGTGCAGATAGGGCAAATACAGAAAAGGCATCAGGGTGCTGACGTACGACATCTAATGTCTGCGTACCGATACTACCTGTACTTCCTAATATAGCGATTTGTTTCATTGTTCGATGTTAGATGTTAAACCACTGCGTTGTTTGTTAGAAGGCAATAACTTCTTCTGGGTTGATGGCCTTGCCATCTTGCCACAGTTCAAACCATAGTGGTTGCTCGCCCATGATAGCGATACTCTCACCAGGTTGTACCACATCCCCCACTTTCTTTAATGCTTTTGTTGCATTGCGATAGATTGACAGATAGTTCTTATGTTGCACCATAATACTATAGGTATTACCAATCTCATAATCCACATGTATCACCGTACCAGCCAACACCGCTGTTATATTCTCATTTTTCGGTGTCAGGATAGTGACCCCATAGCGTTTCTCTTGCTCCGAGAAGGGCAGTAAGATAACGCCATGGGCAGGACGGAAGAAAGATAATACAGGGGTAGTATTCACTACGTAAAAGAGTTGTAGATTATCCTTCTCTTTCGCTTCATATTGTGCAATAAACTCTTCTGTAGCTTCACTTTTAGCCTCTAATAGTTGCTCCCGCGTGATAATATACATCGAGTCTAAACTTTGTACCGTATCCGTATGTACTTCACCAGCCACCACCTGTTTGATAATATCTAGGTACTGACGTTGCAACTCCATGGAGGTGCCTAAGGAATCCACTCGTGCCGATTCCACCATCAGTTGTTGACGTATATCTTCCGAATAACCTGGCAAATAGTTCTTGACTGGAGTATAGAGAATTACCAATGAGAATAGCCCCATTGTTAATAAGAAGAGTAAAGCGCAGACCACAATCGCCCCCCATCCGTTTAATCGGATATGCAGGTGCTCGGTCAACGTACTTTCATCTAATACACTTATGCGGTATTTCTCTCGTAAACGCCGCCCTAAACTATTTTTCTTTTTTTCTTCAGCCATAGGTGGTTGGTTAGCGAATTGCGGATATCAATTATCTATTAGCGGATATTCGGTTATTTGATAATGGAGCACCCCTCGCAAGGCTTGAGTTGTTTGAAAAAATCATTGCCCTTATCATCCACGAGGATGAAAGCAGGGAAGTTCTCTACCTCAATCTTCCAGATAGCCTCCATACCCAATTCAGGATACTCCACGCACTCGATTGATTTGATATTCTCTTGTGCGAGGATAGCAGCAGGACCACCAATTGAGCCAAGATAGAAGCCGCCATGCTTTTGGCAAGCGTTGGTCACGTCCATCGAGCGGTTCCCCTTCGCCAACATAATCAAGCTTCCGCCATTGTCTTGGAACTCATCTACATAAGGGTCCATACGACCTGCAGTAGTTGGGCCCATCGAGCCGCAAGGCATACCTGCTGGTGTTTTAGCAGGACCAGCGTAGTAGATTGGGTGGTTCTTCAGGTACTCTGGCATACCCTCGCCAGCATCCAGACGGGCTTTAATCTTAGCGTGAGCGATATCACGACCTACAATAATCGTACCATTGAGCGAAAGACGTGTACCAATAGGATATTTAGTCAAGATCTTGCATACATCCGCCATTGGTTGGTTGAGATCAATGCGTACAGCATCACCTTCGCCTGCGTTGCGCAGTTCTTCAGGGATGAGCGAAGCAGGATTGTTATCCATCTTCTCAATCCAGATACCATCTTTGTTAATCTTACATTTGATATTGCGGTCAGCCGAGCAGCTTACGCCCAAACCGATAGGGCAACTTGCGCCGTGACGAGGCAAACGAATCACGCGAATATCGTGTGCCATGTATTTGCCACCGAACTGCGCCCCCAGTCCAATCTTATATGCTTCTTTCAGGAGTTGTTCTTCAAGTTCAATATCGCGGAATGCGCGACCAGTCTCATCACCCGCAGTAGGCAAAGTGTCGTAGTAGTGGGTAGAAGCGAGTTTAACAGTAAGCAGGTTCTTCTCTGCGCTCGTACCACCAATCACAAACGCGATATGGTATGGAGGACATGCTGCAGTACCCAAGCTCTTCATCTTCTCTACGAGGAATGGAATCAATGTTCCTGGGTTTTGGATACGTGCTTTGGTCTCTTGATAGAGGTAGGTTTTGTTGGCAGAACCACCACCTTTGGTCACACATAGGAAATGATATTCCATCCCTTCTGTAGCCTCGAGGTCAATTTGCGCAGGCAAGTTACACTTGGTATTCACCTCATCATACATATTCAGCGGAGCGTTTTGTGAGTAACGGAGGTTGCGCTCAGTATAGGTAAGATATACACCTTTAGATAGTGCTTCTTCATCGCAATATCCAGTCCATACTTGCTGACCTTTCTCGCCGTGAATAATAGCGGTACCAGTATCCTGGCATAGAGGCAACTGACCTTTGCACGAAACTTCTGCATTGCGCAAGAAGGTCAATGCTACATACTTATCATTGTCGCTTGCCTCTGGGTCGCGTAGAATCTTAGCCACTTGTTCATTGTGGCTACGACGAAGCATGAAACTAACGTCAGAGAACGCAGCGTTGGCCATTTTTGTTAATCCTTCAGCCTCGATTTTGAGGATAGGCTTGCCTTCAAACTCGCTAACTGACACATGGTCTTTGGTTAGCAGATAATACTCTGTTTCATCCTTTCCCAGTTGAAACATAGGTGCATACTTAAATTCCATAATTATACTTGATTTTACGATTAATTTACATTTTCTTCTTACCCCACCATCCCCAATATAAATAATTTCGTGCAAAATTACTCTTTTTTTTTTACTTGAGCAAATAATTTTGCTATAAAATTACATAAAATTTGCATATTAAAAAAAAAAGCAGTAATTTTGTAGGCTGAAATAGTTTGGATTAATTGGAAACAAGAATGACACAACGAAAAATCATATATCTACTACTTACCCTTGTTATGTGCATTCCCCCTTTGGAAGCACAGATTAAGGGTGCAGGAAGTAGTGTTTTCCATTTTCTAGATTTACCTGTATCTTCGCGTCTCAACGCTCTAGGTGGTGAGAACGTTGCCATCGCTGATGACGATATCAGTATGGCATTTCTCAACCCCTCACTTCTTACCGCTCATACGGATAAAGTATTACAATTAAATTACGCCTATTATTTGGCAGGTACCATGTTTGGAAGTGCGATGTACGGACATAATTATAACGACAATTATTTTGCCGCAGGCGTACATTATTTAGATTATGGTAAAATGTCCTATGCCGATGAAAATGGCAATCTGCTTGGTACTGAGTTCACGGCCAAAGACATCAGCATTAATCTGATGTACGCAAGGCAGTTAGGTCCGCTCTTTCGCGTGGGCGTAACACTCAAACCTATTTTTAGTGTATATGAGCAATACACTAGTTTTGCTATAGGTGCAGATGTGGGCGGTCACTTCCAGACAGCAGATAGCACCTTCCATATGGGTATTGCGCTACGCAATATCGGTTGGCAACTCAAAGCCTTTTACGAAGATGATTTTGGTCAGCACACCGAGCATTTACCACTAAATCTAGAATTGGGTTTAAGTTATCGCTTAGCACATGCCCCTATCCGCTTTTCGCTAACCCTACATAATATGCAACGATGGGATATTGCCCCCTTGGAAAGTCAAGTAAAATGGTATGATATGCTTATCCGCCATACTATTTGGGCAGTAGATATCGTTCCAAAGAGCGAAAAATTCTATCTAACAGTCAGTTACAATCACCGTCGCCAAGCAGAGATGAATCTGGCAGATGTACGCAGCATGGCAGGTCTGGCCTTCGGCGCAGGCGTGAAGATATACAAATTTAGGTTAGGATTCTCAATGAGTCAATATACAAAAAGCAATTTCACCTATCAAGTATCCTTATCCACCGATATTAATAGTTTTCTAAAATAACAGGAAAGATACCCTAATCACTAACTAATCACTAATTAATCACTAACTAATCACTAACTAATCACTAACTAAAGATAATGAGAAGTATCGTAGTTGCCATTGACGGCTATTCATCTTGTGGGAAGTCCACTATCGCAAAAGCACTAGCCAAGTATGCCGGTTATATCTATGTGGATACTGGTGCAATGTATCGCGCTACTGCTCTCTACGCTCAACGCGCAGGGCTAGAACATGCCCTAGAGCAAGTAGTTCCGCTATTGGAGAACATCCATATATCGTTCACACAAACAACTAATGGTCAACACGTTACCCTCAACGGAGAAGATGTAGAATCTGCCATTCGCACCTTGGAGATTGGCAATCTGGCATCACAAATCTCTACAATCAAAGAAGTTCGTGCCTTCTTAGTAGCACAACAGCAATCAATGTGCTGGGAAAAGCATGACGGCATGGCAATAAAAAGAGGAATTGTAATGGATGGACGAGACATAGGAACAGTAGTATTTCCTAATGCAGAACTGAAACTATTTCTTACCGCCTCCCCCGCAGTGCGTGCAGAGCGCCGCTTCAAAGAGCTACAAGCGAAAGGCGAGCATCCAATATTTGAAGAAGTTCTTCGCGATACCAACGATCGCGACTACCGCGATACTCATCGTGCCGAAAGCCCCCTTCGACATGCCGAAGACGCAATAATAGTGGACAATAGCCAAATGACACAAGAAGAACAAATGCAACATGTGATTGCCCTATTCGAAAGACGACTCAAAGAACAAGCATGATTGTCACAATCGATGATAATTCAGGATTTTGCTTCGGTGTTATCACTGCTATTCAAGCAGCCGAACGCGAGTTACAGAAAGGTCCCCTCTTCTGCTTGGGCGACATTGTACATAATGGTCAAGAAGTAGAACGTCTTGCAAGACAAGGACTTGAGACCATCGACTACGATGACCTTCGCACTTTGCGCAACGTGCGTGTACTCCTGCGAGCACACGGAGAGCCCCCCTCAACCTACCATATTGCAAAGCGTAATAACATTGAGATTATAGATGCCTCATGCCCCGTCGTACTGAATTTACAAAAACGTATCCGTGACACCTATCAATCCCTGCATGGCAAAAATACCGGAGCACAAATTGTAATATTTGGCAAGAAAGGACATGCAGAAGTAATTGGTTTAGAGGGACAAACAAATAATACTGCTATTGTGATTGAACATATCCATGATATTCAGAAACTGGATTTCACCCGCCCGATTTACCTGTTCTCGCAGACAACAAAGTCTATGGAAGAGTTTGAAGCAATCGTGGAAGCAATTCAACAACAAAAGGCAGGCAATGATACCGTATTTGAATATCACAACACTATTTGTCGTAATGTAGCCAATCGTGTCAAACGCCTTCAAGACTTTGCCCGCAGCAATGAAATTGTGATATTTGTGGGCGGACAGAAGTCTTCTAATGCAAAAGTGCTATATAATCACTGCAAAGAAGTGAACAATTGCACGGTTTTTGTGAGCAGTACAACAGACATTACATCAACTCTATTAGAGCAATGCCACCAAGCTGAACACGTAGGCATCTGTGGTGCAACCTCTACCCCCAAATGGTTGATGGAAGATGTGAAACAATATATTGAACATAAAGTTAACGAAAGATATGGAATTTAAACCAACAACAATCGGTGTTCTCACCTCAGGAGGTGATGCACCAGGTATGAATGCAGCTTTGCGTGCAGTAACACGCGCTGCCATTTCAAATGACATCCAAGTTAAAGCTATTTATCGTGGTTATAAAGGACTTATCGATGGTGAAGTAAAACCATTTACCACCCAAGATGTGAGCGGTATCATCCAACGCGGCGGCACTATCATCAAATCGGCTCGCTGCCCTGAATTTACCACTAAAGAAGGTCGTCAAAAAGCCTACGAAACCATCCAACGCGAAGGCATTGAGGCACTGATTGTGATAGGTGGCGATGGTTCTTTCACTGGAGGTAGATTGTTTGCACAAGAGTATAAAATTCCTGTCATTGGTATTCCTGGCACCATTGATAATGATTTGTGGGGTACAGATGCCACCATCGGTTATGATACAGCCCTTAATACCATCATGCACTGCGTGGACACCTTGCGCGACACGGCCACCAGCCATGAGCGTGTATTCTTAGTAGAAGTGATGGGTCGCGACGCCGGTTTCTTGACTCTCAACGCTGCAATTGCAGCAGGCGCCGAAGCAGCTATCATCCCTGAACGCGCCACTATTATAGAGCAAATAGAAGCCGCTATCGGTCATGGCAGACGCAAAAGCAAGAACTCTAGTATCGTCCTCGTACAAGAACACGCCATTGAAGGCGGAGCACAAGCCGTGGCAAAAATGATGGAAGAAGCACACCCTGAGTTCAGCTCGCGTGTTACCATCTTAGGTCACTTGCAACGCGGCGGTTCACCATCTGCTAGCGATCGTATTTTAGCATCCCGTATGGGTATCGCTGCTGTACAGGCACTACTAGAAGACCAACGCAATATCATGGTCGGTCTGCAAGAAGATGAGATTGTATATGTACCATTGAGCAAAGCAATCAAACAGAAAAAAGATGTCAACGATGACAAGTGGGCAGCCATGCAAGTACTTAGCATATAGGTTATAAGCTAGAGGTTAAAGGCTAAAGGCTAAAATAGGGAACATACACCCAGTCATTTTGCCCTTAGTTTAAACTATGAACGCAAAATATGTCTAAACGTGTTCTCATAGGAATGTCAGGTGGTATAGACTCCACCGTAGCAGCCATCTTGCTCTTGGAGCAAGGTTACGAATTGGTAGGTGCCACATTCCGCACTTTTGACTCTATCAAAGATTCGTGCCTTGCTAAAGAAAAAGGTTGTTGTTCGGTGGAAAGTATCATTGAAGCCCAGCGTATGGCCGCTATATTGGGGTTTGAACACCATATTCTGGATTTTCGTGACACCTTCCGTGAGCATGTGATTGAGAATTTCATCAGCGAGTACGCACACGGTCGTACACCTAACCCATGTGTATTATGCAATTCGCATATCAAATGGGGTAAACTAATGCAAGCTGCCGAAGAGTATAGTTGCGATTATATTGCTACAGGTCACTATGCACAAATAGCTGACTTCAAAGGACATACCTATCTAAAAAATGCAGTGGATACCCACAAAGATCAAACGTATTTTCTTTGGATGCTGACCGAGGAAAACCTCCGTCGCACCCTCTTTCCTTTAGGCGGACTAACAAAAAAAGAAGTACGTCAAATAGCCCTCAATCATGGTTTTGAAGCACTTAGCAAAAAAACTGAAAGCCAAGAGATTTGCTTCGTACCCAATAATGATTATCGCACCTTCTTAGCAGAACAAGGCATCCACGTACCACAAGGAGAATATGTGAACAACCAAGGAAAAGTACTAGGATTGCACCAAGGCTATTGCCACTATACTATTGGTCAGCGTAAGGGATTAGGTATTGCGTTAGGAACACCCAAATTTGTCACCAAGATTGATGCGACCAATAATCGCGTTACACTTGGTGATCGCGAGGACTTACTCTCCACTCATGCTATGATTGCCGACGTACGTATAAGGGATTGGGATTGGCTGCAAGAGTCACCTACCATTCAGGCTCGCATTCGATATAAATCACCTGCTGTCAATGCAAAATTAATACCCAATGGTCTAAATGAATCTACGATTCACTTTACATCCCCAGTTTGGGGCGTCACACCGGGTCAATCATTGGTAATGTATAAAGATAATCTAGTAGTCGGTGGCGGCATTATCCAATGAGATTCACAAACCAACAATCTCAACCAATCATGAGAATGATATAAAAAAAGAGACTCCGTTTAGAGTCTCTTTTTATTGGTTAGTCGGGATGGCGAGATTCGAACTCACGACCTCCTGCTCCCAAAGCAGGCATTCTAACCGGGCTGAACTACATCCCGAATGCTTTCCTTCTCAAAAGCGAGTGCAAAGGTACTGCTTTTTTTTGATATGACCAAATATTTTGAGGAAAAAATGTAAATTTTCTGCATTTTCTTTCAAATTCCAGTTTTTTTTAGTACCTTTGCACGATTTTTCGGGTATTTTTGGATATCATATTGTATTTTCATACTTTCGAGAAATTAAACAACGAATAATAACATATATATTATAATAGGTATAAGTAATGGATAAAAACACGTGGATTGGCTTTTTATTAATAGCCGCAATTATTGTAGGATTTTCATTTTTGAATCGACCTTCTCAAGAGGAATTGGCAGAACGTAAACGTATGCAAGACTCTATTGCGTTAGTACAAGCGCAAGAAATGGAAGCTAAATTAATTTCCGAACAAATTACTGCACAACTGCAAGCAAAGGAAAATACCGATATTGATTCCGCTTTATTGGCAGAGCAGGTAGCTGCTGTATATGGTCCTTTTGCTCCTACTGCACAGGGTCAAGAAGGATTAATTACATTGGAGAATAGCAAAGTGCGCATTGGCGTCGCTCACCGTGGTGGTCATATTGCTAAAGCAGAGCTCAAAGAATATAAAGCTTATGGCGATAGTGTAAATCACCTCTGCCTATTCCAAAACGATGAAAGCAGCCTGAACTTTACGCTTATCACCAATAGTAATCGCATCTTAGCTACGCAAAATCTCTATTTCACTGCAGTTAATCAGGCCACAGATGCAGAGGGTAACACCACCCTTACGATGCGACTGAATACCAATATCGAAGACTGCTACTTAGATTTCATCTACACCCTGCACGCTGATGATTATATGGTGAGCATGAGCATCCAACCTCGCAATATGCAACTTGCGTTGGCGCAAAACATGTCTGCCATCGAAATGCAGTGGAATCAATCTATCCCACAACAGGAGAAAGGTCGCAAATTTGAGGAGAAATATGCTCAATTGCAATATATGTTCATTGGTAACGATGTAGAAGAACTTGATCCAATGAAGGCTGACCGCACTAGCGAGTCTGCTCGTATCAAATGGATTGCTTACAAAGACCAATTCTTCTCAACTGTAATGATTGCTGAGGATGCCTTTGAATCCACAGCTATGGAGTCCACTCCATTCAACCAACACAGCCGTTATATCAAAGAGTACAAAACCAATACCAGTTTGCCATTTGATGTTAATGGAAAAAAAGCTACCAACCTGAAGTACTATCTTGGTCCTAACCACTACAATACGCTCAAGGCCTATGATAAGGATGTAGATAAAGCAGAACGCTTGCATCTCAATGAATTAGTGCCACTAGGTTGGAAGATTGTAGCCTGGATTAATAAGATCTTGGTGATTCCAATGTTTGACTTATTCTCTTCATGGGGCTTGCATATTGGTATTGTAATTCTGTTGATGACCTTGGTTATCAAACTCATCCTCTTGCCATTTGTGTTCGCGTCGAACAAGTCGAGTGCCAAGATGCGTGTGTTGAAACCACAATTGGATGCCATCAATGAGAAATATCCCCCTGAGAAGATGCAAGAGCGTCAGCAAGCCACCATGGCACTATATCAAAAGGCAGGTGTGAGTCCGATGTCGGGTTGTTTACCAATGTTGCTCCAGTTCCCTGTACTGATGGCTATGTTCTGGTTCTTGCCTACTGCTATTGAGTTGAGAGGTCAATCATTATTCTGGGCAGATGACTTGTCCACATATGATGCCATCATCACATGGAATCATTCTATTCCTATATTTGGCAATCACCTTAGCCTTTTCTGCTTGTTAATGACAATAGTTAATATCGTTTATACGCACATTACAATGCAGCAACAAGCAGGTGGACAAGAGATGAAGATGATGAAATGGATGATGTATCTTATGCCACTGATGTTCCTCTTCTTCTTCAATGACTACGCTGCGGGACTCAGTTACTACTATTTTGTTAGCCTATTGATGACTATACTCCAAACCATGATTTTCCGTTGGGCAATAGATGATAAGAAAGTATTGGCTGAGATGGAAGCCAATGCGCAAAAGAAAGGTACACAAAAGAAATCTGGCTTCGCTGCACGACTTGAGGCCATGCAGCGCGAACAGCAACGTCTCGCACGCGAGCAAGCCAAAGCGCAACAAAAGAAAATGAGATAATGAAAAAGATTTTAACAACACTAGTCCTATGCTCGGTAATGAGCATGGGACTTTTTGCTCAAAGTGCTAGCACAGCGTCCAATACCCCCAAAAAAGAGAAATACACTTTTGGTGATTTCTTTGATGCGTTGGATTTGCCTACCGTATTGGGTGTAGGTTTCACGCCTAACGGCATTGAGGGAGCCACTTTCAATTCTGCCATGCGTCTAGGATGGCGTCACCATAAAAACTATGGTACGTTTGTATATATCACCTACGACACACATAGCAACACCTACCAAGATTTGCAAATAGAAGGTACCAATTTCCGCACAGGCGAAGTATGGTATAACGAGATAGGCATGAGTGTAGGTTATCGTATTCCTCTGGTAAGAGATATCAAAGCTTTCTACGAGAAGCCATATTTCCATCCATGGGATTTCTTTGTGAGTATCCAACCTGGCGTATCAATAGCCACTGTCAAGAATGTTGAGCCATACTACCCTGCTCTCAACGATGCGATTACTGGCGAGGTGATTACAGAGCCTACCTACGAGATGAAGAATTTCGATCATACGGTCCCTACCCTACGCTTTTCTGCTGGTGTTGAATGGTTTATCTTCCCCAACTTCGGCGTCTTCGCCGAGGCGGCATATACGCAACACCTAATGCCGACTATCATTGAGCAAGCTGCCATCAACAAAGGCGAGATTCAGAACCCATCGGGACCGATTACAGTATCTGTAGGTTTATCACTGTTCTTCAATTAGCTCTTTTAACTAGTAGATAACAAACAACGATAGATGGAAGTCTATCGTTTTTTTATTGCTTCTGAAAGCAATTGGTATATTTTCCGTTGCTCTTCATTGAGCAGTTCCATATGGTGGTTCATCACATTCTCATCGCCTCGACGAGCGGGACCAGTCTGTGCATCACACGGGGCAAGGATGTGGATTTTAGCAGATGTCTCATCAATTAATGGCAATAATGCTGAGAATGGGATATGTGTATTTTGCAACAGTTCCGCCGCCATCGTGTACATCAGGTTAGTAAAATTGCACGCATAAACTCCTGCCACGTGCAAGCGTTCACGATCATGCTGTGTTGTTTCATATACGTGGCTAGTTATTGTCAAAGCCAACGAATACACCGCACTTATATCATCTATCCCGCGTGCCTCGAAGAATACTGGTACTGTAGAGAAGTCCTCTATCACACGTGCCTTGCTAAACGTCTGAAATGGATAGAAAACACCCGCATGTGGTTTATCTGCGCCAAAAACCGTGATAGGCATTGTACCCGAAGTGTGAAGGTGCAAAGATTTACTTGCGCCTACGACCTGCGCCACCACACTGGGCAAAGCCTCATCACGGACTGCATAAATATATACATTAGCGGCAGGCAATTGGTCCAATCCATCGCGGCTGCTAACCATCTGGCATGCAACTCCTTTCTTGCGAAAAGCATAATCCAAATTCGTGGCTACGTTGCCTTGTCCTATAATAACAATGTTCATTTTGTGTTTAGTGCTTTATAAAACTCTGTGACAGCTACGATACCATTCTCCCAGACCTCAAGATCCATGGACTCGTTCGGCGAGTGGATAGCGTTCTTTTCTAGTCCAAAGCCCATAAGGATAGTCTTCACGCCCAGTATTTGCTCAAAGCTACTAATGATTGGGATACTTCCTCCGCGCCGAGCTGCCAATGGTCGTTTACCAAAAGCCACTTCAAAGCCATGTTCGGCGGCTTTATAAGCAGGTATATCTATTGGGCAGACATACCCTTGTCCACCATGCATAGGAGTCACTTTCACGCGTACACCTGCGGGCGCAATACGTTCCATATACGCAATAAATGCCTGACTCACCCTCTCATGATCTTGGTTAGCTACTAAACGGCAACTGACTTTAGCATATGCTTTGCTAGGTAAAACCGTTTTACTACCTTCGCCAGTATATCCACCCCAAATACCACATATATCAAAGGAAGGGCGACACGAATTACGCTCCAATATAGAATAGCCTTCTTCGCCAAAGGTAGTATCTACATCTATTGCTTTGCAATAGGCTTCTTCAGAGAACGGAATTTGTGCTATCATTTCACGTTCTACGGTCGGAATAGGCAGTACATCATCGTAGAACCCAGGGATAGTGATACGTCCTTTGTCATCCACCACTTTGGCCAACATCTCAGTAAGCGCATTGATTGGGTTCTTAACTGCGCCGCCGAAGTGTCCGCTATGAAGGTCACGATTAGGACCCGTCACTTCTATTTCCCAATATGCCAATCCGCGAAGACCTGTAGTGATAGAAGGGGTTTCTTTGCCAATCATGGACGTATCGCTCACGAGGATAATATCGCAAGCTAATAGGTCGCGATGCTCTTTCAGGAATGATTCTAGGCTAGGACTTCCTATTTCCTCTTCACCTTCAAAGATAAACTTCACACGGCAGTTCTGAAGTCCATGGCGCACTAAATATTCAAAGGCTTTCACTTGAATCATAGCTTGTCCTTTATCATCATCGGCTCCACGGGCATAGAGTCGTCCATCTCGAATAGTAGGTTCCCAAGGGTTTGATTGCCACAGTTCAAGTGGTTCTACAGGCATCACATCGTAGTGCGAATACACAAGCACCGTAGGTATATTCTCACCTTTAACCGTCATTGGCGAGTACTCCGCATAGACGAAGGGGTTGCCTTTAGATGGCATCACTTCCGCATGCTGAGCACCTGCTTCGAGCAGTAACTCGCACCAACGTTCGGCACAACGTTGCATATCGGCTTTGTGTGCGGGTTGACAACTGATACTAGGAATACGAATCAAACTTGCCCACTCTTCTAGGAAGCGGTTACGATTCTCATTAATGTACGAACGGATATCCATAATCATTTACTTTAGACGTTCAACGTTTAACTTTCAACCTTAAGCCTTCAACACTTTACTTTCATGCCGCAAAGGTACAAAAAAAAAAGTAGATATGCAAGAAAACTTCACTTTTATTGCTAGAGGAGGCTGTATTTAAGCACTAGGTTACCTATTTGCACCGTACAATTACCGCACAATTGCCGTACTATTACCGCACAATTACCGGACAATTACCGCACTATTTATAACCTAAATAAGTACTGAACCAAACTCCGCGGTAACACTTTGGGTAGAAGTTATAATACGCAGTATATATTTTGGGATAGATAGTATCAGATAGTATTTGTTAATATATCATCTCTGTGCCATTCATGCTAAAAATGTAGGATGAATAGCTATTTTTTTTGTTAGTTCTTGTTCAATTCAAAATATTTCACTACCTTTGCAGTCGTAATCGGCCCACGCTTGGGAAAGATAGAACAATATTAACGATTAACTGTTAATTATTAGCTATCTGTGGGTGGGCGTTTACAAGACATAATAAAGGCGTCATAAGCGCTTTGTTCTGGTTTCTTGAAACTTCGCAACTTTCATCCCTTATCAGAGCATAGCAACGAGTGATGTCCTCGGGATATAAAACATCCTTAGTGTGCCTTGACAGGTGCTATGTGTGCATATATGTATGCAGCGTTGCACAGTCAAGGAGATATTAATTAAGTGTATTAATTGTTAATTAACTAACTAGTTTTATATCAGCGTGGGCTACGCGTTGCTGTTCTATAAGGGAAGGCAATGCGAAGGCCTCAAGAAGCGGAACAGCAACAGTGCAGTCCCGCTTTTTTTGTATATACTTATGCATACAAAAGCGGAAATCTGTTAGCAGAAGACCGCTTTTTTTGTATTGGAAATTATTAGATAGTGAATTATATGAAGAAATTATTATGTTTTTTGCTTGTTTGGTATCGCAAACGGTCTAAAAATGTGAAAATTAACAGATATTTAGAAAAGAAAATTGCCAAATTAGACGGAGGATACTATTATTCTTCGATAATTAGAGATTTATATATTGAGTTACATGGATTGCATATTGGTTATGGTACTTATGGAGGATGCTGGAATAATGCCTCTATGTGGTGGAATAATATCAGGATAGGTAACTATTGTTCGTTTGCAGGTCAAGTATCTCTATTTCCATGTGATCATCCATTAAATCTCTTTACAACACATCCTATTACATACGATACCTATTCTTCTGGAGCAACAGAGCAAAGAAGTTTTACTGATCAGCCTTCACTGAACATCGGTCATGGTGTTTGGTTTGGGAATAATTCTATTGTTCTCTCTGGCTGCAAAAGTATTGGAAATGGAGCTGTCATAGGTGCTGGTAGTGTAGTTACACATGATATTCCTCCGTATGCTATTGTTGCCGGTAACCCCGCGAGGATTCTGCGATATAGATTAAACAAAGAACAAATAGAAAAGGTTGAGAAGACTCAATGGTGGCTTTTGGATAAGGATGAACTAAATAATCGAATGGATGATTTTTTAAAATTAACTATCAACTATGAAAAATAACATCCTCATCTCCATAATTATCCCTTCCTACAATCGTGCCAACACGGTAGGGCAGACAATAGAATCTATTGTTAATCAGCGAGTAAATGCTGATATAGAAATTGTTATTGGAGATGATTGCTCCACTGATAATGCACGTGAAATATTGCTACAATACAAAGAGAAATACCCCAATATTATTCGACTATTCTTTTGGGAGCATAATATGGGATTGGGAGCGAATTGGGCATCTTGTCTCAAAGAATGTCAAGGAAAATACATATGCAATTGCGATAATGATGATTATTGGCATAATCCACAGAAATTGCAATTACAACTTGATTACATGGAAGCATATCCACAATCTAACGTACTGATTACCAATCATAGATGCCACAACCGAAATACAGGTATTATTACTGAGGAGGAAGCATATATCAATCGTAATATTCATCCACAACAAGCCATGTAGGGAGGATGTCGTTTCTGCAATGCAACCATCATGTATAGAGCAGAGTTCATAAAAGAACATCTAGACCTAGATGAGTTCATCAAACAACGATTCAGCTTACAAGATTGGCCTGCATGGGTGATATTGGCTGCATATACTACATTTGATATACTGCCTATTTCAACAGCTACCTTCGGCATTGAAACAGTATCTATCACACGTCCTGATACATATGAGCGATTTGAGAAACGATTGCGAGAAGATGCCAAGATTACTAGATATCTATGCAACCTATTCCCAGAGCAATTCCAATACGATGACGATGGAGGAGCATGGATTAACTTGCAACTTATGGCAATGGCATTCCGAAAAAGAGATTTCAAAGCGGCAAAAAGATATGGAGCCATGACGAAATACAATTCCTTCAAAGTCAAATGCTCGCAATCTAGAATATTGTTCTTCATCTATTGCGCAGTGAAACAATTGAAAAACAAATACAAAAAGTAATTACACAAAAAAATGCTGCATTGCTGCTTAACTCGAGAAAACTCCTAATAACAGGATTTGAGGGGTACTGGCCCTTTGTAATCTAACTACCTCATCGCTACGACCCGAAGGCCGATCTCGGCGCAGAGTATTAGCACGCCATTGGAAAAGCACCTGACTCGGAGGAAAAAAATGTGTTGAGTTTTCCGGTCTCTGAGCAATGCAACAAAATCTTTTAAGGTTCGCTTCGCTCCCGTAAAGTGGTTCACTTCATGTACCTTATTGGTTTCGCGTGAAGTGGCTTCATGTAGAGCTGTATATCATATTCTTAACAATTTCTGTGCCAAAGGCAGCATGGAATTGAATTTTTCTTAAAATCGCCAGGCCAACGTGGCTACAATACGATGGGTATTGGTATTCACATCCATCGGTGTATGCTGGCTCTCACTAGCATATTGATGAATCGTTTGCCAACTGTATTGATACGCCAGTTGCGCCACTACTACATCGCTGCGATAGCCAATACCTACGCTAGCATATTGCGAAGAGGCTATATAGCGATAATCCATATCTGTGCGGATAGAATTATAATCTAAGCCTACCACAGGTTCCTCATCCAAAAATGAGGATTCATACACATAGCCTGCGTTTAGGAATAATCCTCTACTAGCTTGACACTCTGCCCCGACACGCAGAGTATGTACATCCTCCATGTCATCTGCATGTGCATAATCGTATTGCAAAGCTATCATCGCCGTCTTACCTACTTGACCAGCCACACTCACACTGGTGCGCATAGGTGACAATATCTCCGTATTCATCACTCCACTGGCGGGTGTCAGCAATTCGTATTGCTGTCCATCTACTGTACTGTACATATCGCCTTCCGTTTGCAGTGATAAACTCATTGCAGTAGGAGTGTGGAATGCGGCACCCACGCGTAAGGCACGTATTGGTCTATAGATCAATCCAACAGAACCACTTATACCTAATCCCGTGGCATGATAGAGCGATTTCACTTCTGCCGAATTAATGCGATTGGTCTCTTGTAGAGACACGCGTTTAGTATAACTTAAGGTAGGCACATTCATACTCACACCCACATACCACTGGTTACTAATATTTCCCGCCCATGACAAGGTATATTGATCGTAATTACCTGTTTCTGAAATAGATAGCGAGCCATCAGTAAAATCAACCGCAGGTATCCAATTGTCATTATCTACGGGATTGATTAGGTAAGTCTCATACCCTAGGATACTCAGCCAACCTATTTCCGTATCATCCCAAGGTTTATTTTGGAGGTACTTTTCTGCTAGGCCATTCGTTTTTAGGCAAATCGTTTGCAGCATACCCATTCCCTGTCCTGTAACTACGATATCGCGGTTAAAGTTAGCCAGCCGGTGAGTAGAAATCATCACATTGCTATATATAATACCACGTTGTTTATCAGGTCTTCCCCATGCCCATATAGCAGATATATTTGGAGCCGCAAAGCGAGCGCGAGTATATGTAGAAGAAGCTGAAGAGGTAGTGTTATCAATTGTTTCGTCAAGGGTCAACGATATTTCGCTACGACGATACAAACCTAATCCGGCAGGATTGTGTAGCGCAGCAGAGGGATCACCACCAATAGCGGTCATTGCACCACCCATACCTAAATAGCGAGCCGTGCCGATTATTTGCCGTTCAGACAAACGTTGGACATCCTGGCTATAAGCGATAGGTGATAGGCTATAGGCGAGAAGCAATATAAACAAGGACTTTTTCATTTTTCTACTATGCGCATACGAACCGTGTCAGGATACTGGGTAGTATCCTCCAAGAAAATCAACTCACGAGCATTGCGATCATATATAGGCTCAGTAGGCACAATAGTATCCGCCATTGGCCAGTAGTAGGAGTCATCTGTATAAGCCAAAGGCATACCGCCTGCAGGCGAAGAAGCGAGAGACGATAAGGCAATAAGGCTCGAGACCAATAACCCTATGAGTAATATGATAATGCTGCGTTTCATTTTCTGTTAAGGACGTTAAGAATATTAAGGTCGTTAATAACGTCTTGCAAAATGCGTGCCAAACTTGCCATTAATTGCGGAAACCGATAATCTCACGCACTTCGCGGATTGTCTTTTCCGCACTAGCAGCGGCGGCCTCTGCACCTTCGCGTGCCACCTTTAGTAGATATTCTTCATTGCTTTGGAAATCAATAATACGTTCACGGATAGGAGCACAGAAGGCATTGATATCCGCTGCTAATTGCTTTTTCATATCGCCATAGCGGATGGCCATATTATTATATTGGTCGTTAAAATAGTCATAGGTATCTGGTGTAGAAACCAGTTGCATAAGTGTAAAGAGGTTCTCAATAGGCTCTGGTTTCTCTTGGTTGAGCATAGTAGGTCCTGCATCGGTGACTGCACGCATCACTTTTTTCTTGATGGTTGCCTCATCATCGCACAGATAGATAGCATTACCTTCGCTTTTCCCCATCTTACCACTGCCATCTAAACCTGGCACTTTCACAGCCTTAGCATTGAAATGGAAGGACTCGGGCTCCTTGAAATACTCTACATTGTAGATACGATTGAATCGACGAGCGAACAAACGCGCCATCTCCATATTCTGTTCTTGATCTTTGCCTACAGGCACTTTATCTGCCTTGTGTACCAATATATCCGCTGCCATCAATGATGGATAAGTCAGCAAACCAGCATTGACATTATCAGGCTGCTTACGGGCTTTTTCCTTGAATGATGTCACACGCTCCAACTCACCCAAATATGCATTCATATTTAGATACAGATACAACTCCAATACTTGCTTAACATCACTTTGGACATAGATAGGAGCTTTCTGTGGATCAATGCCACATGCCAAATATTCCGCCAGGATGGTACGAACGGAGGTACGTATATTTTCGGGTGTTGGGTGCGTAGTAAGAGAGTGCCAATCTGCGATGAAGAACATACAATTATATTCCTCTTGCATCTTCACAAAACTCTTCACTGCACCAAAATAATTGCCAAGGTGCAAATTACCGGTAGGGCGTATGCCACTTATTACTTTTTCCATATTATATCAATATACTAGTTTATTTTGGCGACAAAGGTACAAAAATATTTGCACATATACAAGGTTTTAATCTCTTTTTTATCATTACGTAAAAAAAGAATGATAAAAAAAGAGGGGTTGCCCCCTCTTTCTTTAAATGAATATGATAGGAATTATCATTTTACAACAGAACCAAGTACATTGTATTTTACGCCGTCTTTGATAATAAAGAGTTGGTTATTCTCTATTACTTTGCTTGCGTTGTTCTCCACTACGACGTTCTCAACACTAGTTGCAGTTGCCTCATATACAATATGTGCAGGTACGTCATAAGAGTTGAGTGCATCAATAGTAACTTTCAAATGACCAGCAACGTTCTCTACTAGCACGTTTCCACTTACCATGAAGTAGCAAGGAACTGAAATGTTACCACTTGCAGTCAACTGACCGTAGAATGAAGGATAGACACTTCCGCTCATTACACCTACACTAGCTACTACACTACCTGCTTCAAAACTATCGTTAATTGGGTAAGTACCAGCAGGGATGGTGATAACAGGATCAACATCATCCACTACAAATGCTACAGAAATCACATCGCTTCCATCTTCTGCGGTGATATCCAAATACAATATGCCATCTGTCAGATAGTCTGTATTTAAATCTACCACGTCTGCATCGCTATAAGTACGATTAATTTCACCTTCGGTCATATCGTATTGCAAACCTTGTTTGGTGCTGAGATCGTATTCACAGGTAACATAAACAACCAAGTTGTTGGAGTTGACAGCATCTACCTCTATCTTAAGGATACCATCTTCCTCAGTAACAATTACTTCACCACCTGTTAGGAACCAGCATGGAGGAACGATTTGTCCTTCTTCGTTCATGGTAGCATAGAGTGAGTAGGTCAAACCACCTGCTTCGTTGATGCCTATACTTGCCATAACCGTACCTGCCTCACCACTATCGTTAATAGGATAGGTACCTGTTGGAATAATAGTGTTCTCATCTTCAGCTTCTACAAAGAAAGCCAAGCCAAGAAGATCAGAGCCATCTGCTGCTTCTACATCAAATAGAATATATCCATTTGCAGCCTGATTGTTGATAGTATAAACATCTTCCGTGGTGTACTCATCTACGAGGAAACCTTCGGTTGCATCGTAAGGCAGACCCTTATTAGACATATCAACATCGCTGCTTACTAGATACAACACGCTGTTCTCACATAATAATTCAGCGTCAATATGTGCTAAGTCATCATTAATCTTTGTTACTACTGCTTTTGCTGCAGCTACAGGCACGGCAGTTGTGTCGCCATCAACGATGAGACCCATTTGTGTATAGTACAAGTCAAAGTCTTCACCCTCATATTCGCCTTCAAGTGCATTTTTCTCAGCAAAGATGTCTAAAACTACGATAAACTCTTCATTTTCATTATAGATGTAGTAATCGCCATAAGATGCATAGTACTCTGCACTAGCTGGAGTAGAGAATACCACCTCTACGGTGTCAGTTGCTGTTGGCAATACATAGCTCAAATCCATGTTGTAAACAACGTTGTCTACACCCAAAGCTTGAGCTTGGATAGCGCGTTGGCCTTCTACTTCTGTAACAGTTGCGCTAATGATATCTTCAAACACAATCTCTGTTGAGTCTGCAATCCGGTAAACTGAACTCCACGATATATTGAAATCTGCGCCGGTGAGTTCACCTAATGGCAAACCATTAGCCATGTCAAGAGTAACAATATATTCTTCATTGCTTGCAGTGATGGTGCAGAATACCATACCCCAGAACTCGAACTCATCAATAGCCATGTTGGTTGCTACAATGTCAATGGTATCAGTTGGAGCTGGTTTGGTGTATGACATAGTAATGTGATACATGGTGGTATCTACGCCCAATGCGTATGCGTCTGCAAAGTAGGTGCGATCCTCTTTGGTAATAGTCAAATTGAGGTCCAAGAAATCAACGAAAGTAGTATCTGTACCATCTACAAACATAATGTAGTTAGCGTAGCTCACATACATATCATCCTTGGTGTATTCGCCTTGTACTTGGTCTGATGAAATGAGCAGTGAGGTGTAAACACCGTTCTCATCTGCCCAGAATTGGAAGGTTCCACTGCTGCGTGTGCCATCCTCAAGTGTAGCATTGGTATATGCCAACTCTACGGTATCTTTTGCATCTGGCAGAGGAGCGATAAATGCGCTCACAAGATAAAGGATATTGTCGGTACTCAACAACTCTGCGTTGAGTGCAAGTCCATTCTCATCATCGGTAACAGTGAGGTCAATTTCTGAGAATCGCACAATTACGCTTCCTTCTTCATTGTCATAGATATACATACCTGTGTAATCCATCATAAAGTCAGCTTCGGTAAAAGTACCTGCTTGTGTGCTAGATATGTAGTCTAATTTAATCTCATAAGTTCCTGTTTCATCGATCAGCGTGGTGTACCAATCATTGTCAGATGCATAGTATGTCCATTTCCATGTTGTTGCTGCGATTACTACTGTATCTGTAGCTTCTGACACTTGAGCAGCTACCATTTTCTTGTTGCTAGCCACTGTTGGCATTGCTTGCTTTGTAATCACTTCCACAGCATCAATCTGACGGGCACCATTTACTTGCACAGCAGAAGTAGCTGCTGCAAGGCGTTTTTCTGCAATCGCTTGACGAGATTGTTGTTGATCTACTCGGTGAGATTTTACTTTAGAAACATCCAACTACTTCTCCATCACGTAAGGAGAATTAGCCATGGCGCACAGCACAATACTTAGTGCCATGAATAAAGAATAGATTTTCTTCATAAAGATAAAATATTAAAAATTGTACCTATGTTTTCGGTTACGACTAATACCTTGCTTATATCGTCAACTACGAAAACGATTGCAAAAGTACTACTTTTTTATTACATATACAAGAGTTAAAGGGTATTTTTTTTAAAAAAACATAAAATTATCCTATTTTTTTGTCTAATTCGCTTTTTTTCTATACCTTTGCTGAAAAAATATAACATCAGACTTGTATGTCACTTAACGAATATATCGAACAGCACAGTTCGCCTGAGAGCGAAGCGCTAAAGCACATCACCCGCAGTACGCACCTTGAAGTAATCAATCCACGTATGCTATCTGGCCATGTGCAAGGGCGTGTACTCAGTATGCTGAGCCAGATGATTCATCCTCAACGCATATTGGAATTAGGCACTTTCACTGGCTATTCCGCCCTTTGTCTGGCCGAAGGACTTTCCGATGATGGTAAACTCGTTACCATTGAGCACAACGATGAGATGGAAGATAGTATCCGCCGCAACTTGGCATTATCACGTTTGGGAGAGAAAATTGAATTGGTCATCGGCGATGCTAAGGCAGTGCTACAGCAATTGAAGAAGGATTGTAAAAAGTGTAAAAGCGCGGAATTCGACCTTGTCTTCATTGACGCAGATAAGAAGGAATATTGTGATTATCTGGATTTGGTATTGCCACTAATGCGCCTTGGAGGATGGATTTTAGCCGACAATACGCTGTGGGACGGACACATCATTGATCCTGCCTACGACAAAGATAAACAAACTCTCGCCCTACGTGCCTTCAACGACAAAGTAGCACAAGATCCACGACTGGAAAAAGTGATTCTCCCGCTACGCGACGGACTAACAATCATTCGGGTTAAATATTTATAAATGCGGGGGGCGCCACTATTATTTAGAGGTAATAAGCCCGAGGGCTTCTCCAACCACATAATTGCTACCACCTATGAAGATGACATCTTCGTGGGTGGCTTCTTTCTGTGCCATCTCAACTGCCACCTTCACCGTAGCACAAATGTGCGAACATGAACATTCGGGATGCAGTGCCTTCCAACGCTGTTGTAGTTCCTCAACTGGCAAGGCACGCAAAGTGGTCGGTTGCGTGAAATAGTACACCGCATTATCGGGCAATAACCCTAAAACAGTATCTATATCCTTGTCATTCACCATGCCAAATACTATATGCAGGCGACGAGGCGATAAGGAACGCAATTGTTCAGCCACATAACGAATACCATGCCCATTATGTCCAGTATCACAAATGGTGAGTGGTAATTGAGAAAGCACTTCCCATCGACCACGTAAGCCCGTCAGCGTGCACACCTGAGCAAAGCCCATTGCAATGGACTCCTTGGAGAGTGCCACACCACATATATTGCGCAGTATTTGCAATGCCACAAAAGCCGTTTGCATGTTTTTATCTTGATAATTTCCTTGTAATTCACAAATAGGCGCCTCTTTTAATCGGCGTTTGCGCATATAACCACATTGGTCTGCAAACCATAGACGACAATCCGTTGTTTCTAATCCATCACCTAATATTTCGCATACGCGCGCACGAGAGAGAAAAATCTCTTGCGTTTCGGGATGCGTCTCGCCTATCACACAAGGTATATGTGGCTTGATAACACCTGCTTTTTCTTCAGCAATCTGCGCAAGCGTATCGCCCAAGAACTCCGTATGATCAATGCCTATATTCGTTATTACAGAGAGCAAAGGAGTAAGGATATTCGTACTATCCAAGCGGCCACCTAATCCTACTTCTATCACAGCTATATCCACCTCTTGTTCAACGAAATACCAGAATGCCAATGCCATTGTTGTTTCAAAAAAAGAGGGGCGCACTTCGTCTAAAAGCGCACGGTTCGCTGCTACAAACTGCACAACGTCTTCTTCTGGAATCTGTTGCCCAGAAACACGAATACGTTCACGAAAATCCACTAGATGGGGAGAGGTAAACAATCCTACTCGATAACCTTGAGCCTGCAAAGCCGCTGCTATCAGGTGCGAGGTACTACCCTTACCATTGGTACCAGCCACATGAACAGCACGCAGTTGTTCGTGCAGGTTACCCAACGCTGTCATAAGGCGATAGGTATTGTCTAAACCTGGTTTATAAGCCGCACTACCCACTAAGTGAAAGGCTGGTCGTGAAGCATAAAGATAGTCTATTGTTTCTTGATAAGTCATGTTATTGACAATTTGACAATTTACTATTTTAAGAAAATTCACGCAAAAGTACAAAAATATTTACAATTTACAAAATTTACTGTGTACAATTAATATTTTTTTTTGTATATATCAGAAAAAAGCAGTATCTTTGCAGGAAATTTAATGAAACGCAATGCAGTATTCCGTGTTACATCTTGCATATTCCTTTTCGGAAGAATGGCAACAAGACTTGTTCGAACAAGACTTGTGCGATTTGGGTGTTGAAGTGTTTGATGGGGAGAATGCCTATATTCAAACCAGCGTATTAAATGCCAACCAAGCACAGTTGAATGCCTTGATAGCAGACACAGAAGGAGTAGAAATGCTTGATATTGAGGAATGTGAAGACATCAATTGGAACGCCACTTGGGAAGCTGAACATGAGATTGAAGAACTGCCTTTAGGAGTACGCATTACACCCCATTGCGCTTTTGGCGCAGGTCATCATGAGACAACCAGTATGATGATTGAGGCACTGATAGAGGCGCAAGAGCAGGGGTATTTTGCCCAAGAACGCCATGTATTAGATATGGGGTGTGGCACTGGTGTATTAGGCATCATGGCAAAAAAATGCGGTGCAACGAACGTTGTAGCAGTAGATATTGATGACAAGAGCGTAGCGAATAGTATCGAAAATGCCGAAGCCAACAACGTGGCATTAGATATACGTTTGGGTGCTACCCCACCCGACGGTACGTTTGATTTAATACTGGCGAACATCCATCGCAATATATTGGTAGAACAAATGCCTGCGTATGCAAAGATACTGAATGATGGTGGCGAACTATGGCTGAGCGGATTCTACAAGGAGGACATACCATATTTATCCCAAGCAGCAGAAGCCGTTGGAATGAAACTCACAGAAACACGCCACACCAACGAATGGCAATGGATTAGATTAAGAAAATGAGTACTATTTGTGCCATATCAACCCCATACGGCAGCGGAGGAATAGCTGTTGTGCGTGTAAGCGGAAAACTAGCTATTTCTCTGGTAGATAGTCTGTTTCATGCTCGCAAATCACTTACGGAAGCCGCTGCATATACAGTTCATTACGGCGAGATTCGTAAGGAGGACGAAGTACTGGACCAAGTACTAGTCAGTCTCTTCCGTGCGCCACATTCGTTTACGGGCGAAGATGTGGTGGAGATTGCTTGCCACGGCAGTATGTATATCCAACAAACGCTTCTGCAATGGCTTGTGGATGCGGGTTGCCAATTGGCTAAAGCGGGCGAGTTTACGCAGCGCGCTTTCCTCAATGGCAAGATGGATCTCACCGAAGCCGAAGCAGTAGCAGACCTGATTGCTGCACAAACGAAAGCAGAAAAAGATTTAGCTCTTAGCCAATTGCGTGGTGGTATATCCAACGAACTAGCAGCATTGCGCGAACGACTGCTGACCTTTACCTCCCTCATCGAACTGGAATTGGATTTTGCCGATCACGAGGAATTGGAGTTTGCCGACCGTACACAGCTCAACGAACTCGCCAACGAGATTGACTGCACTATCAGTGCGTTGGTTACATCATTCAAGACGGGCAATGCCATCAAACAAGGTGTTCCTGTAGCGATTATCGGCGCGCCCAATGTAGGCAAGTCCACATTGCTCAACGCTCTGCTTGGCGAAGAGCGAGCTATCGTGAGTGACATACAAGGAACCACCCGTGACACGGTTGAAGACACGTTGGTGTTGGGCGGTATGCTATTCCGTTTTATAGATACCGCGGGCATGCGTGTGACGAATGACACTATAGAAAATATGGGTATTGAACGCAGTCGCCAAGCTGCACAACGAGCTGCTATAATCATTCATTTGCAAGATGCAACTATGCCCCAGGACACCTTATCGCTATTAGAAAATATCAACGATAAAATGGTGATACAGGTGTACAACAAAGTGGATTTGGTATCATCGTTTACACCATGCAACAGCACAATAGGTATATCTGCCAAGAATGGCAATATCAATGCGCTCAAACAGCAACTTGTGGCTTATGCAGAAGAGCAATGCGACATGCGTAATGCCGTAACCATCAGCAATACGCGCCACTACGAAGCTCTCCAACGGGCACAATCAGCTATCCAGCGCGTACAAGAAGGATTGAGCATGCACATTAGCGGCGAGTTCCTCAGCATGGACCTACAAGATTGTTTAACCGCTTTGGGCGAAATAACAGGACAAATAACCTCGCAAGAGGTACTAAATAATATCTTTAGTAAATTCTGTATCGGTAAATAGTGTAAAGGCAAGGATATGAGAAAGAAAATAAATATACTATTAGGCGCATTGATTACATTGCTTACGGGTTGCAAAGCGCAGCAGGAGGCTATTCTGCCTGAGAGAAATATCATGGTAATGTATGGTCCACCTGCGTACTTCCAACAGCAAGATACCACCTCGCAAGAAAACCCACAAGAGAGCAACGAGGCAAATCCCTCTTTGCCCATTACCCAATAAACAGTAGCCCATAGGGCGTCCAATAAACACTAAACAAATATGATATTCTCCATGACAGGCTACGGTAAAGCAGAGAACCAAGTAGCCAATAATAAGAAACTCGTCGTTGAACTTCGCAGTCTAAATTCCAAGTCATTAGATCTTAGCCTACGCATCGCCCCACAACTGCGCAGCAAGGAGTTGGACATTCGCACGCTGATTGCGCAACGCCTCGAACGCGGTAAGATTGACCTAAGCATCTACTATCAAGATGCGGCACAGAACGAGGCGGCCGCCACTTACGCTCCTATCAATCGTGAAGCGTTTGCCTATTATTATCAGGAAATCACGGCCTTGCAAAGCGAATTGGGTTGGGCAAACAACCAGGATATTGTTTCGGCTATCTTACGCATGCCCGATGTCACTAAGGTGCAAGATTGTAGCGAGGTGAGCGATGAAGAATGGGCTGTAGTGCTGCAAACCATCGAAGCTGCTATTGAGCAGTTCAATGCCTTCCGCGAACAAGAAGGAGCATCGCTATATACCATGTTCTGCAAGAAATTGGACGCCATTGCAACTCTATTGGCAGAAGTGGAACCCTACGAGCAAAGTCGAGTAGAGAAAATCAAAGCGCGCATTGAGGCGAATCTTGAGCAGCTCAGTGTGACTACGCAGCAGGCTGTCGATCGTAACAGACTGGAACAAGAGATGATCTATTATATCGAGAAACTAGACATCAACGAGGAGAAAGTACGTTTGACTAACCACTTGAAGTATTTCCGAGAAACGATGGACAATTGGCAAATAACAAATGGTCAAATGGTAAATAATGCTGGCGTTGGCAAAAAACTCGGTTTCATCGCCCAAGAGATGGGACGTGAGATCAACACTCTCGGCAGCAAGAGCAACCAGAGTGAGATGCAGATTATTGTTGTCAAGATGAAAGACATCCTAGAGCAAATCAAAGAGCAAGTGCTGAATGTCCTGTAGTTTCCCCGAAGATACCCCGAAGATACCCCGAAGATAGATTAGAGTGAGAAAGCACTTACTTGCCATAGTATTCCTCTTTGTTGCCCTTATGCCAGTAAAGGGGCAACAAACCATTCTAAACGACTCCACTATGTTCATTAGCCAGCAAATGGATTCGCTCACCGAGGCAGAACGCTATTTCAATCCCCTCTATCTGATTGTGCAAAAAGGCAAAGAGCACCTGAAGCAGCAACTGGTTCGCGGTTCCGTTTGCGACTGCGACACCACCCTACCCAACCGCCGAATAGGTATTTTCTCTGTAGCTCCTAACAAACACGTCACCTTCTCGCAAGGTAACTTACAGTATTTCCCGGCTGCTAAGCTATGGAAATTCGCTGATAATCAATACGATATTCTGGGCAATGCCAACCAGCACCTCTCGCCCACCTTCCGCAACTGGGTGGACCTCTTTGGTTATAGTGCCAACAACACTACCGCGCCTTTTGGCATCAGCACCTCTACGAACAATGCAGACTATACAGGCGACTTCGTAGATTGGGGCAACAACTGGATTTGTGGCGACAAGCCTAACACTTGGCGTACATTATCCAAAGATGAGTGGGAATATTTCCCACAGCCTATTTATATTGCCCCCAACGAATATCTTGTGTTTGGCAAACCATCCGAAGATGACCCCACACTAGTACCTTGTTATAATAACAAGGGAGGAGGAGATTCATACGGAGGAACGGCTCATTATATTGGTGATAAAGAAGCAAGTGTCGTGAAATCAGTCATTCTTATGGTGGAGTTTTATAGTAAAAGATAGAAAATTGTAAATTCTCAAATACTAAATAGTAAATTGTCAAATAGTAAATTAATATGATTATCATTTTATGTGCGCCCAGCGGGTCGGGCAAGTCAACAATGGTTAAGCATCTGCTAGAAACGTATCCTGGCCAGTACGAGCTCTCTATCTCTGCCACTACACGCGCTCCACGCGGACAAGAGCAACATGGCAAAGAATACTACTTCATCTCACGCGAGGAGTTTGAGAAGCATATCCAAAACAACGATTTCATCGAATACGAACAAGTGTATGAAGGACTATACTACGGCACACTGAAAACCGAAATCGAACGTATCCAAAATGCAGGACGCACCATCGTTTTCGACATTGACGTGAAAGGCGGACTCAACCTCAAACGCATTTTCGGCGATGAGGCATTGGCGATATTCATTGCACCACCATCCGTAGAAGAACTATCTCGCCGTTTGTACGGACGCGGCGACACCAGCGAAGATATGATACAAAAACGCCTCGCCAAAGCCGAAATAGAAATGGCTGATGCACCCTATTTTGACCATATCGTGGTCAATGACGATTTGGCAAATGCTAAAGCAGAACTAGATAAGTTGGTTAGTAGAGGTTAAACGGTTAAGCGAATGAAAATTGGTATATATGGGGGGTCGTTCAACCCGATACATTTTGGACATATCGGACTTGCAAAATGGGTGGTAGAAAACACCGATTTGGATGAGTTATGGCTTATGGTATCACCTAATAACCCGCTGAAAGACAAAAGCATATTAGCCGATGAGAATGAGCGATTGGCCGCTGCGGAAAGGGCTATTGGCGATGGGCTATTGGCTATTGGCAAGAGGATTGTAGTATCAGACTTTGAATTTCATTTGCCACGACCTACATACACCGCTAATACATTGCGCGCGCTCGCGAGAGAGTACCCCGAACACGAATTTACACTCATCATCGGCGAAGATAACCTACATATATTCAACCAATGGCGGGAATACCAATACATTCTGGACAACTATCGTGTGTTTGTGTATCCGAGGAAAAAAGACAATGAGGCGATAGGCTATGAAGAGAAAGGCAGGGTTATTTACTTAGCAGGAGCACCCTATTTTGATATTTCTTCTTCAGAATTGCGAAAAAATTTGCATAAATAAAAAATATTTTGTACCTTTGCGGTCGAAATGCAAACTTACTTGCTAACATATATACGTAAAACACATCAACAAATAATAATTACTAACTATTAATTAATTAGTTACTATGATTCGCACAACATTCAACAAACTGAGAGAAGTGAAGGATAGCCTTCCTAAAGGTAGTTCAGCTGTGATTGCTGAAGAGTTAGGCATTACAGCCGACGATGTAAGAGCATTTTTCAACGGCACTGCGACTGTGGGTTATCACATTGAGCCAGGCCCTGATGGTGGAATCGTGGTTCTCGATGACACTAAGGTTCTCGAGGTAGCGTTGCGCATCGCGTGGGCGAGCAAAAACGCATTATAAATGAACAAAAGACAACAATGAAAAAAACATTAGTGATTTTAGCACTAGCGCTGATAGGCGTTAGTGCTTGTCCTCATCAAGCGTATGCGAAGGACAAAGAGCAAGAAACGAATAAAGAGATAGGCCTCAGCTTTGAAGTTGGCGCTGACGTAGTTAGTTCATATCTTTGGCGTGGTCAAAACTTAGGTGGTATTTCTATCCAGCCATCCGTTACGCTCGGTTGGAAAGGATTATATGTATCAGGTTGGGCGAACATTGGTGCGGATAACTGGACTTTCGAAGACTTAAATCCAGAGTTGGATATTACCATCGGATACGACAATTATGGCTTCCAGTTGGATTTGACTCACTTATACTACTTCAACCAAGAGCCTTATTTTCCTAAAGGTGGTTTTGATATAGTGCCTAGCCAAGAGTCTAGCAGTACGATGGAGGCACATATCGGTTTCCACCTAGGCGACCTAGTTGAGAAAGTGCCTTTGAGTGTAGATTGGTACACCACCATATATGGCTCCGACTTCTATCTAAATGATGATGGCGAGTTCCAACGCGCATGGTCCACCTATGTACAAGTGGGCTATGACTTCCAATTGCCATTAGGATTGGTATTGGGCGCACGAGTGGGTATCATTCCATGGCGCAGTTCATACACTGGATACGAAGAAGTATGGACGAATGCTAAGACTGTAGCACTGAACAACATCAACCTTCGTATCGAACGTACATTTGATCTCAAGTCAATCTCTGTAGGGTTCTGGGGTGAGTGCATGCTCAACTGCTACGGATTGGACAAGACCAACCTTACCACAGCGTTGGAGAACAAGTTTGAGCAACGATTCAACACTTGCATCGGCGGATGTATTTACATCGGCAACGAATGGTAAAGACATTTACCATTTGGCAATGTACCATTTATTATTTATGTAAGCAATGAAGAAGTGGATTGCATTGGTTTTAGCAATAGCAGCAGCATTATTGCTGCTGTTTTTGCCTAATGAGCCTGAGAAGGAGTATTTTCATCACCAAGGAAATATCTTTGGCACTTACTACAATATCCGTTACGAAGCGACTACTAATCTCCACACCGCTATCCAGCAGCGTTTGCAGCAATTCGACCAGTCCTTGAGTATCTTCAATCCCAACTCAGTGATTAGCCAGATTAATCGCAATCAGGAGGTACTTACTGACTCGCTCTTTGAGGCGATGTACTACGAGGCGCAAAGTATCAGCCAGTTATCGCATGGAGCTTTTGATATCACCGTAGCCCCTTTGGTTAATGCGTGGGGGTTTGGCACCAATGGAGCATTAGGCGATGAGGAAAAAAGGCGATTAGGCGAAAAGTCACGGATAGACAGCATCAAAATGTTTGTTGGGTATGAGAAAATTTCTCTTTCGGATCATCGTATTATCAAAACGGATAATCGTATCACGCTGGATGCTAGTGCGATAGCCAAGGGGTATGCATGCGATGTCATTGCACATTTGCTACGCGCGAATGGCTGCGAAAACTTGCTAGTAGATATTGGAGGAGAAGTGGTATTACAAGGCGTAAACGACCTAGGGAATCCGTGGCGAGTAGGAATCACTCGCCCTACAATAGATGCCACAGGAGCAGAAAAAGAACTGCAAGAAGTAATAGAAAGCACACAATTATGTATGGCTACATCGGGTAACTATCTGCAATATTATTTCGTAGACAACCAACGTCGCAGTCATACTATTGATCCACGCACTGCTTCTCCCGTAAATCACCCACTGCTCAGTGCTACCATCGTGGCCAGTAGTGGTATGCGTGCTGATGCCCTAGCTACCGCTTGTATGGTATTAGGCGAACAGGAGGCTCTAGCTATGATTGAGAAGACCAAAGATGCGGCATGCTACCTCATCGTGGCAGATAACGATACCTTACGCATTGCCAAATCCAAACGATGGGAATGGTAGAGAAACGAATATTTTGACCAAAAAAACACTTTTTTCTAAAGAAAAGTTTGCGTATATTAAAAAAAAGCAGTAACTTTGCAGGCTCAATTTAGTATTATGACAAAAAAGGGATTTTTTATAGCTTTTATTGCGTTGGCACTTACTGCTTGCAGTGAGTACCAGCAGTTGTTGAAATCTACCGACCCCGACTTAAAATACCAAAAGGCGCTGGGTTATTTCAACGATGAACAGTATGTCAAGGCTCAAACGCTGCTAGATGATATTACCACCTATTATCGCGGAACAGACCGTTCGCAAGACGTGTTGGCATACCTAGCACGATGCTATATGGGACAGAAGGATTATATGTCTGCTTCGGAGTATTACCAAGCATATATCCGCAACTATCCTAAAGGACGTTATATCATTGAGGCCCGTTTCCAAGTAGGTCATTGCTACTACCTAGATGCTCCTAACCCACGATTGGACCAGACGGAAACCAAGAAGGGTATCGAATTCTTCACCCAGTTTGTGGAGTTGTATCCAGAAAGCCCCTATGCAGAGCAAGCATACAAGGAGATGGGAGAGCTCTATGACAACTTGGCATACAAGGAGTATTTGAGTGCTAAGCTATACTACAATCTGGGCACCTATTTAGGTAATAACTATCTGAGTGCAGAGATTGTTGCTAAAAATGCCTTACGTGACTACCCCACTAACAAGCATCAAGAGGAGTTAAACTGGATCATCCTGCAATCGAAGTATCAGCAGACAATCAACTCAGTGGATGCCAAGAAGATGGATCGAGCTAGAGATACAGAAGATGAATACTACAACTTCATCACCGAATATCCTGAGTCAAAACATCGATCAGCCGCTGAACGGATTGGCAAAGAGATGATGAAGATATTGGAACATGAATAATCACTTTTCAATACACGATAACTAAAATACAACAAACAATATGATTGATTACAAACAAACCAAAGCCCCTAAAACTACCATCACACGGGACATCAACGAGTTGACCGAGAAGGTTGGCAATGTGTACGAAACAGTAGCCATTATCGGTAAACGCAGCAACCAAATCAGTACGGCACTCAAGAAGGAGTTGGACGCAAAATTGCAAGATTTTTCCATTCCACAAGACTCTATAGAGGAGACTTTTGAGAATAAAGAGCAAATTGAGATTTCTCGTAGCTACGAGCAATTGCCTAAGCCAACCCTGATTGCTACGCAAGAGTTTATCGACGACGAGTTGATTTATCGTAGCGGTAACAAGGACGAAGTGCTGAAATAAGACCGCAGTTCTCTGGCTAAGTGCCATACACTGCGAAGCAATCTACAATGAATCTAGCGGGTAAACATATCCTAGTAGGAGTCAGTGGAGGCATTGCGGCCTACAAGATTCCTGAGCTTATTCGCCAACTGAAGAAAGCAGGGGCGGACGTGCAAGTGACAACCACCAAGAATGCCTTGGAGTTTGTCACTTCTCTTACCCTGCAGACTGTCAGTGGGCATAAGGTTTATTCGGATGTGTTTGCCTCTATCAATGAACATAGTACGGAGCATATCTCACTACCTGATTGGGCTGATCTGATGCTCATTGCTCCTGCCACAGCCAATGTCTTGTGTAAATTGGCAAATGGAATCGCTGATGATGCACTCACTACTACGTTCGCTGCCATGCGCAAGCCTGTGGTTATTGCTCCAGCTATGAATACCAACATGTACGAATCGCCTGCTACACAAAAGGCGATGAGCGAGTTAGCGCAGTGGAAGAATATCACCATGCTCGATGCTGCTAGTGGCGAGTTGGCATGTGGTACTACGGGCAAAGGACGCATGCAAGAAATAGAGGTACTATTGGCTGCTGTCGAATATGCTCTTACGCCTAAGACGCTAGCGGGCAAACAGGTGCTCATTACTGCTGGTCCTACGCAAGAGGCCATTGATCCGGTACGTTATATCAGCAATGCTTCTACTGGTAAGATGGGCTATGCACTCGTGCGCGCGTGCCTCAAGAGAGGTGCTACTGTCACACTGGTCAGCGGCCCTACCCATCTTTCTCTAGCTGCATGGCAGGCTTTCTGCCCACTACGGATGGTAGATGTAACATCTAGCGCAGAGATGTGCGAGGCCACTGTCAAAGCCTTTGAGCAAGCGGATATAGCTATTCTATGCGCCGCTGTGGCGGACTTCACGCCGTGCTCTACTGCCGACAAGAAGATAAAGAAGCAACCTGGACAGACTCAGATGACTATCCAGCTCAAAACAACCACAGACATCGCTGCCACATTGGGCAAGATGAAAGGCAAGACTAATGACAAGAAACTGGTGGGCTTTGCCTTGGAGACACACAACGAGCAGGCAAACGCTACGCGAAAGTTGCAAAACAAAAACTTAGACATGATTGTGCTCAATTCCCTGCAAGACCAGGGGGCTGGCTTTGGAGTGGATACCAACAAGGTAACGCTACTCTATGCAGATGGCACAAAAAAAGACCTCCCACTTCTTCTAAAGCAGGGGGTTGCAGATGCTATTATCGATAGCCTTTAATTCTTCAATTTATTCAAGAGACTGCCCAAGATTGATTTCTCTTCGGGTTTATTTTCTGGTATCTCTACTTTCGTATCATCCTCTTGTGTCGTCTCTGGAGTCCATTCTTTGCGTTCTTCTATTTCTCCAAACTGGTTTTGAACGAATGCTATCACGTCATTGAGTCCTTCGGTGAAGTGTGCAAAATCCTCTTTATATAGAAAGACTTTGTGTTTTTCGAATTGTGGAGGTTCTGTTTCTCCAGTTTGTTTACGTTTACTTTCGGTGATACAGAGGTACAGGTCCTCATTACGTGCTTTTTTCACATCTAAGTAATAGATGCGTTTTCCTGCTTTCACGGAACGTGAATAAACGATTTCAGGTTCGTTTTTGCTTTCAAATCTACGATTTTCCATCTCTTTTTATCATTCTATTTGGTTAGTAGTCGGAATTTGCCGACAAAGGTACTACAAAAAATGCACATTTGCAATAGAAATCGCACGAAAGTTTACTTTCAGGTGCGATTTTATTGCGAATGGGCTGCATTATGCGGCCCCTTGCGGTCACGCTATAGGGTAGTGCCGTACAGGGTAGGCACGACCGCCGACGCCCAGTCCGCCAAATATCCATTTGCTTGCGGAGCATCCATCTATAGTACGCGTTATGTTTGTTTATTGTCCTCGAAGGTACAATTGTGTCGCTTAATGCAAGGGCGCAGCCCGCACGCAATTCTCTACCTATCTCGCACGAATGTTTACTTTCAAGTGCGAACGAAGAACCCTTCCGGAGTCTTTTCAGAAGTTAACTGTATATTAGTGATTAATTAGTGATAAGTTAGTGATTAATTAGTGATTCGTAATATTTTTATACCACTATTAAATCCTCGAATTACGGCGCATACGCGACGCGCCGTCACTGAACTGCCTCTCTATTTGTTCTGTCCTCGCAGATTTTCCCGCGAGTACGCTGATGCATTGTCCTTCGGTACGACTGCGACATCCATTACCAACGCATACAAGGGTCGTTGTACAGGGCAATCCATTCGACCTGTATGCCCATAAAGGGGATGGCATTTATACTAACTTATAAGTTTGATTTATGCACTATAATTGAAAAATCTAACCTACAAGTTAGTTTTTTACACAAAAAACTTGTATAATTGAAATATTTGTTGTACCTTTGCAGCGCAATAGAGAAACAACATACAATTTATACGTTATGAAAATTATTGAACGTACAAAGTATCAACAACAGATACAGCAATGGCTGGGCAAAGGATTAATCATCGTACTCACCGGACAACGACGCGTAGGGAAAAGTATGTGCTTGCAATGGTTGCAACAAACGATACAACAAAATCCCCAAAATAATTTGATATACATTGATAAAGAAGACTATCAATTTGCTGCAATCACAGATGCAGACACTCTAAACGCACATATAGAAAAACATTTTGTTGCTAATAAATACAACTATATCCTCATTGATGAAATACAAGAAATTGCGGATTTTGAGCAAGCACTCCGCAGCTGGATTAAACAGCCATCAACAGACGTTGTTGTTACTGGTAGCAATGCCAAAATGCTGAGTTCTGACCTAAGTACCAAACTCGCAGCAAGATATGTAGAAGTGCCTATTCATAGCTTAAGCTATATGGAGTTTTTGCAATTTCATGACTTAGCAGATAACGATGAATCACTTACACTCTATCTCACTTATGGCGGACTACCTTATTTGAATGTGCTTGGTTTGCAAAATACTCTTTCTATACGTGAGTACCTATCTAATGTATATAATACGATTGTTCTGAAAGATATTATTCAACGTGAGTCAATTCGCAATGTACCTTTCCTGTTGAATTTAGCAAAATTTGTAAGCGACAATATCGGTAAACTCTTTTCGCCAAACTCTATAATGAAATATATGCGTTCGCAGGGCGAAAAATTGTCTGCACAAATGATACTTAATTACTTAAGTTTCTTCTGTAGCGCATATATTATGTATCGCGTATATAGGTATGATATACATGGAAAAACGTTGTTGGAATCTAACGAAAAGTACTATTTTGAAGATTTGGGTATTCGTAATGCGTTGGTACATAGTACAGACACGAATGATATAGAAAAGCGAATCGAAAACGTTGTATTTCTACACTTGCTGCGTTGTGGATATACGGTATATGTAGGACAGTTGCGTAGCGCAGAAATTGATTTTGTTGCACACAAAGGGGACCAAACACTTTATGTACAAGTGGCTTATTTGATTACTGGCGAAGAAACAGAAAAACGCGAGTTTGGCAACCTGCTTGCTATACCAGACAATCATCCTAAATTAGTGATTTCTCTCAATCCGATGAATACAGACTCTAATTATAATGGTATTCGACATCTGCACTTGAGAGAATTTTTAAAAATAGAAAACCACTAGTGTCGTAGGAGCTCCACGGAATGACAAAGCACCTGCTGGCCATATTACTCCTCTTGATTGCCCTCATACCTGTGAGGGGGCAAAAAACTATTGTCAACGAATCTAAGATGTTCATTAGCCAGCAAGTGGATTCGCTCACCGAGGCAGAACGCTATTTCAATCCCATATTTTTGATTGTGGCAGAGGGCAAGGAATACCTAGAAAAGCAACTGGTTCGCGGTTCCGTTTGCGACTGCGACACCACCCTACCCAACCACCGAATAGGTATCTTCTCTGTGGCAGCAGACAGGTATGTCACCTTCTCGCAAGGTAACTTGCAGTATTTCCCGGCTGCTAAGCTATGGAAGTTCGCTGATAATCAATACGATATTCTGGGCAATGCCAACAAATACCTTTCGCCCACCTTCCGCAACTGGGTGGATTTGTTCGGTTATAGTGCCAACAACACTACCGCGCCTTTTGGCATCAGCACCTCTACCAACGATGCCGACTATGCAGGCGACTTCGTAGATTGGGGCAACAACTGGATTTGTGGCGACAAGCCTAACACTTGGCGTACATTGAGTCATGATGAATGGAAATATTTGACCGAGAAACGCGACAATGCCAAACAGCTGCGCGGCGTGGCATGTGTAAATGGCGTGAATGGATTAATCCTCTTGCCCGATGATTGGATTACGCCTGCAGGCATCCCATTTACTAGTGGTACGCACGTCAGCTATGGAGGGCAATACTTTGCGCTAGTCAATGATTACACCCTAGAACAATGGCAACGCATGGAAGAAGTAGGGGCGGTATTCCTACCTACAGCGGGAGTAGTTAGAATAGATGAAGAGCTACGAGCAGACAGCAGAGCTTCCTATTGGTCTGCTACAGGTCAAGGGGCTAAAGCATACATCCTCAATTTCCATTCCAATTTCATTATCACGTCTCCCCAAGACAACTATGTTCATCGCTCCGTTCGCCTCGTGCATGACACTATTTTGCTCGAATACACCTATCAGTCGATTAACATCAATGGTGTAAAAATCAATATGATACCTGTAAAAGGAGGTACATTCACAATGGGCAGCGGCAAAGAGCAGCACCAAGTCACCCTATCCGACTACTACATTGCACAAAGCGAACTAACACAAGCACTTTGGAAAGCTGTCATGGGAACTAATCCAAGCAATGTCAAGGGTGATAATCTGCCTGTAGAACGTGTATCATGGAATGATTGTCAACTGTTTATTCAAAAACTCAATGACTTAACTGGACTTCATTTCCGCCTACCTACCGAAGCAGAATGGGAATACGCCGCCCGAGGCGGACAAAAGAGCAAAGGATACACCTATGCTGGTAGCAATGATATTGATGAGGTGGCCTGGTATACTAGTAACTCAGAGAACAAGTTGCATGCCGTTGGTGAGAAACTACCAAATGAGTTAGGTATCTACGATATGACAAGCAATGTGTGGGAATGGTGCGCCGATACATTTGACAATAGCAGTGAAGGGTACAAAGAAGCTGTACTACGCGGCGGAGCCTATGACAACCGAGCCGCAACCTGCAAACTTACCACCTCACGCACAACACGCAAGATTACATACATCACCCCATTCGCCGGTTTCCGATTGCTACTAGAGGATTGATAATTCTCGCCAGAACCTAATTTTTAACACGAATCCTTGCATATATGCAAATATTTTTGTAATTTTGCACCCAAATTGTGAATACTCCTTTAGAAAAGACAATATTAGAATATGATAAATCGAACATTAGTTAGAACCAAAGTCGTTCAGACCCTCTTTGCCCAGTACAGCGGTAGTGATCATACAGCCCTATCCGCACGCAAAAACCTGCTTAACAAGTTCTCTAGCACCTATAGTTTATATATAATGATGCTAAGTTTTGCCGACGAGTTGACCACCTACGCCGAAGAACAAATCAGCGAAAATAAGAAACGTGCAGCCGTCCTTCACAAAGCATATCACGCCAATCTCAACTTTGTTAATAACAGACTGGCACAGCAGATATTCAACAACCGTCGTATCCGTAACTACATGGAAAACCAAGATCTGCGTTGGGATACCGGCATGTCAGCCATAGAAGCTACTTACAAAGCACTCGTAGGAGCACCATTCTACAAAGAGTTTATGGCGCTAGAATCACCTAGTTACGACGATGAGAAAAACTTGTGGCGCAAAATCTACAGCTCGCTACTAGAAAATGTAGACCTAAATTCAGCTCTGGAAGAGATGGAAGTGGCACTAGACCAAGAAGGTTGGACTGTGGATAGTGATATGGTTATTACCTACGTCATCAAAACCATCAAACGCTTCAAAGAAGAAGATACCGACGAGCTACCTATCCTAGAGATGTTCGAATCAGAAGAAGAATTAAACTTCGGCAAAAACCTACTGCAATGGAGCATTGAACAAACAGAAGAAAACAAAGAGCTAATAGCCAAAGCACTGAAGAACTGGGAAGCTGACCGCATCGCATACATGGATCAAATCATCCTATTGGTAGCACTAGCTGAAATACGCAAGTGCAACGAAATCGCATTGGAAATATCCATGAACGAATATATCGAAATCGCTAAAGAATATTCAAGCGACAAAAGTCACACCTTTATCAATGGCGTACTCAACCGCATTGTCAACGACCTGCGAGAGGAAAATAAACTGTTTAAAGTGAAGAGATAGTTTAGAGATTAGAGGCTAAAGGTTAGAGGTTAGAGGCTAAAGGAAGATATTAAAAATAAATAAATAAAAAAACTATGTTGAATTTCATTTTTTTACAAGCAGCTACTGCTGCTAATGGTACCGCTCAACAAAGTGGCGGATGGTCATTCTGGATAATGATGATTCTTATTTTTGTGGTATTCTACTTTTTTATGATTCGCCCACAACAAAAGAAACAAAAAGAATTACAACAACAACGCGATGCCCTCAAAAAAGGCGATAAAGTGATTACAGCAGGCGGCATCTATGGCAATATCAAAGAAGTACAAGAAACTACCTTCCTCATCGAAGTGGCTAAAGATGTGACTATCAAAGTGGACAAAGGTAGCGTATATGTAGCTGCAGAAGATGCACAACAACAAGCTGCACAAAAGTAATAGCACAGAGGTGTGAGGATGAAAATAGACATCGCACATATCACTAAATCTATCAAACAAGTATGGATGTGGATGCTTCGCAAAGATGCGTACATATTCCTCTTGTTTGTGGGTTTGGCCACCCTCTTCTGGTGGGGACGAGCCATGAGTTCGCAACGAGATATGGACGTTAAACTGCCAGTGATATACACCGATGTCCCTACAGAAGTAGTATTTTACACTCCACTACCGACCCATCTGAAGGTTTCGCTCCGCGACAATGGACGCCTGCTACGACAAGTACAAAACACTAAACCTAGCGTGACAATCAATTTAGCAGAGCAGTTGAAGAAGAACGATGGCAAAATACACTTGTCCCCCGATGTCATCCGACAAAAGACACAAGATATATTGCCTGGTTCTACTGCTATTCAGCACATTCAGCCTGAGGATATTAACTCCACATACTACGTGGAAGCAAGCAAACAAGTTCCTATTCATTTGCGAGCGGAATGGACACTAGAAACACAATATCAACTGTCCGTTTCTCCCGTCCTAGAACCTGCCTTTGTGGAAATTTATGGCATGCCTGAAGCCCTAGATACGATTGATTGCATCTATACAGATAGCATATTCGTAGATAAAGTACAAGGTACAGTACAACATACATTAAATCTACAACAGCCTTCTGGTGTGCGCACATCCACAACCACTACCCAGGTAACATGGATATCCGAACGATTTACGGATAAGTCCTTTTCAATCCCCATTGAGGTAGAAGGACTTCCCGTCGATAATGATATGCATGTCTTTCCAAAAACGACTACCATCACCGCACGCGTAGGCATTTCACATTTCGCAGAGGTAACAGAGACGGATTTTCGTGCTGTATGCTACTATCCTACAACAAATGAACAAACCCTCGAAGTAGAAATAGTATGCAGTTCCCCGTATGTAACCAAAATGCGTTCTAGCATTCGCGAAGTAGAATATATTATCGAACAAAAGCCATGAGAAAAATTCAAATGGTAGATCTGCAAACGCAGTATCAACATATCAAAGCAGATATAGATCGCGGTATTCAAGCCGTGATAGACTCCGCAGCCTTTATCAAAGGTCCTGCGGTAAAGACTTTTCAGGAACACCTAGAGAACTATACCGGTGCTCAACATGTGATTCCCGTAGGCAATGGTACCGATGCTCTGCAAATCGCCTTGATGGCTCTCGGTCTGCAGCCAGGTGATGAAGTAATCACCCCTACCTTTACCTTTATCGCCACTGCCGAAGTGGTGGCATTACTAGGGCTAAAACCTGTGGTAGTGGATGTTGATTGGGACACTATGAACATATCGGTAGACGCTATTCGCAGAGCCATTACTCCGCGCACAAAAGTGATTGTGCCAGTGCACCTTTTTGGGCAATGCGCCGATATGGATGCCATCATGGCTATCGCACATGAGCACAACCTATACGTAGTAGAGGATTCATGTCAAGCAATCGGGGCAAAATATACGCATTCGGATGGCCAAGTAAAGCAGGCATCTACCATCGGACATATCGGTTGCACCAGTTTCTTCCCTTCAAAGAACCTAGGTTGCTATGGTGATGGCGGTGCTATCTTTACCAATGATCAGGCATTAGCCGATAAGATGCGTGCCATAGCTAACCACGGAATGGTAGTGCGTTACCACCATGATACAGTGGGAGTTAACTCTCGTCTGGATAGTATTCAAGCGGCCGTGTTAGATGCTAAGTTACCCCATTTGGATGAATACATTGCAGCACGTCAGCGCGCCGCTGCCTACTACGACAAGGCATTGGGCCATCATCCGAACATCCTTGTACCAGCACGCACCCCTTACTCTACCCATGTGTTCCACCAATACACATTGCGTTTGCTGGGGGTAAATCGAGATGCACTGCGCGAAGCATTAGCACACAAAGATATACCTGCAATGATTTATTATCCTATTCCATTGCATTTGCAAAAGGCCTATCAAGACCCACGATACCAAGCGGGCGACTTCCCTGTAGCCGAACGCTTAGCTGCATGTGTATTATCGCTACCTATGCATACGGAATTAGATGATGAACAACTGGCATACATCACACAAAACGTGCTGGAAGCCATCGAAAATTGTAAATTGTAAATTGTCTCATCGTACAATACTATGGCAACTTCACTCACACTCACCCAACAGCAGAAACTCCAAACGAAACTATCACCCGCACAGATTCAGGTGATGCGTATGTTGGAGTTGCCTGCGTGTGAACTACAAGCTCGCATCAACGAAGAGTTACAAGAAAATCCTGCCTTAGAAGAGGGAACCGACAAAATACAAGAGAATGACTTTCAAGAGGATTCAACGACAGATGAATATCAGAATCCACTACAAAACGATGATTTTAACTATGATGATTATGTGCAAGACGATGATATCAGTGAACGCACATATAACAATCGCTCACAAGAAAGCGTTCGCGAGGATATTCCATTCTCTGTAGGCATGAGTTTTGGCGAACACCTGAAAGGCCAAATCTATCTGACCAAGATGGATAAGCCCGATAGGCATATCGCTAAATTCGTGGTCGGCAATATTGATGAGAGCGGCTATCTCCGCCGTACAGCAGAAGAATTAGTAGATGACCTGAGTTTTCAAGAAGGACTGGTGGTGAGCGATGAGAAGATGCGATACATCATAGCACAAATCCAACAGTTTGATCCACCAGGAGTGGGCGCATACGACTTGCAAGAATGCTTGTTACTTCAACTGCAACAGCAGGTTCAAACACCTAATGTGCAGTTAGCCACTACAATTCTAACGCAAATGTTTGAGATCTTCTCCCGCAAGCAATACAACAAAATCATGCAGAGGTTGGAGATTAGCGAAGAACAACTGAAGGGAGCCATTTCCGAAATTACGCGTCTGAATCCAAGACCAGGTAATAATTGGCTAGGAACTGTATACGACAGAAATCAATCAGTAGTAGTTCCCGACTTCTATGTGGAAGAAGAGGACGATGAATTGATTGTCTCCATCAACCAAGGTGATATACCACCATTACATGTGTCACCTGAGTATAGCCAAATGCTAGATATGTACTCGCAGAACGAGAAAGCACATACTAGCAATCGCGAAGCAACACGATTCGTAAAAGATAAAATTGATGCTGCTAAATGGTTTATCGATGCCATTCGCCAGCGCAACGAAACCCTCATGCAGACCATGAGCGCAATTGTGGCGTACCAACGAGAGTTCTTCTTGCAAGGCGATAGTTCATTTCTCAAGCCTATGGTACTCAAAGACATAGCAGACCGAACAGGGCATGACATATCCACCATCTCTCGCGTGTGTAGCAATAAATATGTGCAAACACCTTTTGGCACATTCGCGCTCAAATACTTATTCTCCGAAGCTATAGCCAAGCAAGATGGCGGGGAGATATCCACACGAGAAATCAAAGATAAAGTACGTGAAATCATTACTAACGAAGATAAGACACACCCTATCACAGATGATGAGTTGGTAGAGATACTGCACCACAATGGCTATGCCATCGCCCGCCGTACAGTGGCTAAATACCGCGAACAATTAGGTATTCCTGTGGCTCGCCTCAGACATCAAATCTAGGATTATGCAACAGATATTCAACATCTTATCACAAGCATTGAGTATTATGCTATATCCACTATTCATGCCCACTTATGGTATGTGCTTATACATGGTCGCTATGCGTATGCGAACACCAATGCTACCCACTGTATATATAGCTACTAGTATCATAGGCACATTCGTACTCACCGCCCTCATCCCCATTGTCCTGATGTGGATTCTGTTAAAGCGTGGTACTATATCTTCACTACATATTCACAATGCTAGCGAACGCACGACTCCATATGTATATGCCCTTATTTGTTTTGGATTCTGGTGCTATTTTGTTGGTGCGGTACTCAAACTCCCCCTCATATGGTTACTCGTAGCAATAGGTGCCACGCTTGCCCTTTTTGCTGTCACTATCATCAATCATTGGTGGAAAATATCAGCACACCTGACGGCTATAGGAGGCCTGTTAGGCGGTATCTGCAGCATTGCACTATATTACACTACTTTACCAACTATGCTCATCATAGCAATTCTTATTTTATCGCTGTTGCTAATGTATGCCCGCTTGCACCTCAACGCGCATACACAGTTGCAAGTAGTGTGCGGATACCTCTTAGGTATGATATGTACATTCATTCCTAACCTCATTGTATATCATGTATAAACGTCTGCTAATCACCATATTATCTATTTGCATAGGAGGCAATCTACTTGCCCAGGTTACACTTAGCGATAGTGCTAAAATCTATTTACTGACGTGTACACCCGGCACAGAGGTATGGTCCAAATATGGACATACGGGCATACGAGTCTGCGACAATGCCAATCAGATGGATATTGTCTTCAACTATGGCATCTTTTCTCTAATGGAAAAAGGATTCTATTTGAAATTTATCAAAGGAGATACCTATTACCAATTAGGCATAGAGCCATACTCATATTTCACACGATTCTACAATCGTATTGGGCGTAAGACCTATGAGCAAGAACTCAACCTGACAACCACACAAAAGCAACAAATATTTGATGCCTTAATCATCAACTATCGCCCCGAGAATCGTCATTACCATTATAATTTTGTATTTGATAACTGCGCGACACGTCCATACCATCTTATCAAAAATGCCCTACAAGATACCATCATATCTCCTTATCAAGGAGCTATCAATCAACCATTTCGCTCTACCATATCTCATTACACAGGACCATATTCATGGGTTGACTTTGGCATCAATCTTATCTTTGGCGCAGAAGCCGATCAACCGATGACCAACGAACAGCGATTCTTCTTGCCTGAAGAATTAATGTTTTATATCTCCCAAGCCACCCTATCCGATGGCACACCACTGGTTATTAACGAACACATCCAGTCGTTTGACATAGCCCCAGTAGCTTGGTATGCTGATAGTCGATTAGGTATTGCTATCTTTGCCATAGCTATGCTCCTGATTAGTTGGTGGGATAGAAAGCGAAACAGACTATCATGGTGGATAGATGCTATACTGGGATTAGTATATTTCATCCTATTGAGTATAGTTATTTTCCTAACATTCTTTTCATCACATCCGTTGGTTGGATTCAACTGGCGATTAATCATTTTACCACTCATTCATCTATGCGCTCGAATCATTTATTGGCTACGCTAATAGCCGTGATAGGTACACTTATTCCTGCCACTCTTACAGCTGAATCACCTCGATTGACCGTGGTGGTAGTAGTGGATGGTATGACACAAGAAAATCTAACTAAACTACGTCCATATTGGTCAGCAGGAGGGTTACGAACGATGAGTGAAGAGGCTTTTCAGACCACAATTGACTTTCCACACATAGTAAATGGAGGACAAGAAACCACAGCAACACTCATGACTGGTACTACTCCATCACATCATGGCATCATGGGTGATCAGTATTTTGATCGTGCTTATCGTATGATTCACAACACATTATATGATGATCAGGCAGCAGGTATCGGAACGACCTTACAATTATCTCCTCGTTGTATTACAACTACCACAATCACCGATGAATGGCGTATTCAGCAAGGAATCAATGCAAAAATATATGCAATAGGCCTGCAACCACAAGCCACTATTCTGATGGCAGGACATGCTGCTAATGCATCTTGTTGGTTGGACCCTAATTCACTCAAATGGGTAACTACATCATTCTATTCCGAAGGATTGCCATCTGCCGCTGATGCCATGAATGTGAGCGGCAGAATTAAGCAACTGGCAGAACAGACATGGACACCTAGATTGGATATCTCTACCTACACATCGCCTACCAAAGAAGAAAAGAAGCGTTCGTTCAGTTATCTACCTAAAAATGACCTCTTGCACACTCCAGCAGCAAATACATTAGTCATAGACCTAGCTCTCAACCTACAGAAATCAAGGGAGTTAGGCAAAGATAATGTTGCAGACCTGCTATTACTACAACTAACCACCGTATCGCCCAAAGCCACTTCTGACGCTATCATGAGTGCAGAGCAAGAAGATATGTACCTCAGTATCAATCAGGACCTTGGGTATCTAATGGACCAACTCAACCAGCGCATTGGTAAAAGCAATTATCAGCTATTGGTAGTGGGACGTCCAATAAGAGGTCACTCAGCACAATCATATGATATGGCAGGTATCACCATTCAGCACTTTAACATTGATCGTGCCGCAGCGCTAACAAGCACCTATCTGATGGCTATATATGGACATGAGCGATGGGTAGATGGCGGATTTGGGCCATTCATTTACCTCAATCGAACGCTTATCGAACAAAAACGACTCTCACTAGAAACTATACAACGGCAGGTAGCCAACTTCATTATGGATTTTGAAGGCGTACAAGTAGCCTATCCAATCCACGAAGCCATTCGATCCGAATACGGTAGCTCCATCTACCGAAAACTGGCAGGAGATGTTTTCTTCCAACTGCAAGATCATTGGATATTAGATACCAACGAGAAAAAGTCGTATGACCATGTCATCCAGTCGAATCCGACTGCCCCATTGATGCTTTGGTCATCTACGTTACGAACTTTTCCTGAAAAAGAATTAAACGCAACAGACATTAAGTCGTTAATCATCAACAATAAATAATACATTATTTAATCATCTGTCACTATGATTTTTTACGAAATTAAAATCAGTTATACCCGCCAGACGGGCGAAGATAATCCAGGAACTGTTAAGGAGACATATATGGTAGAAGGTCTCACTTGCGCTGATGTGGAGAACCGACTTATTGAGGAGATTAAACCATTTATATCTGGTGAATGGGAGGTCAAAACATGCAAGCAAGTACAATTCTATGACCTCATTCCTTCTCCAGAAGGCGACCGCTGGTACAAGGCACGTGTAGAAATGATTACTATCGAAGATAATGGTAAAGAAAAGCGAAAAGCTGTATCTATCTATGTACAAGCAAGCAATGTAACAGAAGCTAATAGAACGTTACAAAAATCGCTTGACAATCTTGATTGTGAAGTCGTTAGCATCACGCGTTCACCTATCCTAGAAGTGTATCGTGCCGTATAATAATTAAGAATTTTGAATTTTGAATTAAGAAATACTCCTCAGAATCTTGCTGAGATTCGTAAACATATCCCTCCATATGTGACGCTTGTTTGTGTAAGTAAGTTTCATCCTGTAGAAGCGATTATGGCAGCATACAACTGTGGTGAGAGGGACTTTGGTGAGAGTCGAGTGCAAGAGTTACTACCCAAGTACGAAACCTTGCCCAAAGATATACGTTGGCATTTCATAGGACATCTACAGACCAACAAAGTGAAAATGATTGTCCCCTTTGTGCATCTCATCCATTCGGTAGATAGCATGCGACTGCTAGAAACTATTAATAGGGAAGCAGAAAAGATTCAGCGTAAAGTGCGAGTACTGTTGGAGGTGCATGTTGCAAAAGAAGAAACCAAGTCGGGTTTTACTATTGAGGAATTGGAGGAATTAAGTATTCAAAATTTTGAATTAAGGGATTGTTTTCCATGGGTTGAAGTCTGCGGTGTGATGGGTATGGCTACAAACACGGATGATGAGCAAGAGTGGCGCCGCTGCTTCCGCGAAATAAAATCTCTAGCCTCTCGCCTTGTACCAATCGCTAACAGCAAAGCGTCTGATGATTCGTTCTGCGAGCGTCCTTTGATTTCCATGGGTATGTCTGACGACTATCAAATAGCAATTGATGAAGGCAGCAACATGGTACGAATCGGTTCCTCTATTTTCGGCGAAAGATATTAACTCTAGCCTATAAACTATAACCTATCTACTAAAAATTGAATATGACTATCATCCTTGATATGGGAGGCGTGCTAATGTTGCACAATATGCCTGAGTGTATTAAACGTTTCCAAGCCATGCTTGGTAACCGCGTGATGCAAAACGTGTTAGGACTAGCTTCTAATGGAGAAGGAGTTGAAGACACGCTAATGGAGCAATACGAAAAAGGCGATATATCTACCGATGTGTTTATCAATACGATTTTGCAATACGCATCGCAAGAGACCACACGCGAAGAGGTAATTGCCGCATGGAACAGCATGCACGGAGGTATTCCAATGGAAAGACTACAGCAGATTCAGCAGTGGAAACAAGCGGGGCATCGTTTATTCTTGCTCAGCAATAATAATGAATTGCATTGGGAAGACATTAATCAGGTATACGATATGTCGGTCTTTGAGCATTGTTTTGCATCTCACCTTATGCACACCAGCAAACCTGCCCTCAGCATTTACGAAGCCGTAGATGCACACCTGAAGGCTTTAGGTTGCGAGCAACCTTTCCATTTTGTGGATGACATAGCCATCAACCGCCACGTGGCAGAGATTCTAGGTTGGGTAACTTACCCTACTTTGGATGATGTGCCTGTAGAGGTTTAGATTTGTTTCCGTTTACGTTCTCTCTTCGCCTATGGCCGCTAGACCGCCCTGCGAAGTTTCTTTGTAGAGTGATGGCAGGTCGTGTCCAGTCTGCTTCATCACGTCCACCACGCGGTCGAAAGATACGCTATGCGTACCATCGGAGAACGCAGAGTACATATTGCTATCTAGTGCACGCGCTGCCGCAAAAGCATTGCGCTCTATGCAGGGGATTTGTACCAAGCCACACACGGGGTCGCACGTCATGCCTAGGTGGTGCTCCAAGCCCATCTCAGCGGCATATTCTATCTGCGCCAATGTTCCACCAAACAATTGATTTACAGCACCTGACGCCATCGCACATGCTACGCCAACCTCACCTTGGCAACCTACTTCAGCCCCAGAGATAGAAGCATTTACTTTCACCACATTTCCTATCAAACCAGCCGTGGCTAATGCGTGCAAGATTCGATTTTCGGAGAAGTCGCGCGAACGCCATGTATGGTACAACACCGCAGGCAACACGCCACAAGAGCCGCATGTAGGGGCTGTCACAATCTTACCGCCCGATGCATTCTCTTCGCTCACAGCCAATGCGTATGAGAATACCAAACCACGCGTACGAAGATTATCTTTGTATCCCGCCACCTTGATATAATAGCTAGCTGCTTTTCTACGCAGATGCAATGGGCCAGGCAAGACGCCCTCATGATCCAAGCCGCGTTCTACTGCTTCGCGCATTACTTGCCATACTTCACGCAGGTAATCCCAAATCTCTTTTCCTTCGTAATGCTCCACATATTCCCAATAATCCCACCCCATCTTGTCACAATAGTCTTTGATGTCCGACAATCGTGATAGGGGGTAGATATCAGGTAATTCAGCATGTTGAATTAAGCATGTTGAATTATCAGCATCCTCAGCCAATGCGCCACCGCCAACAGAATATACAGTCCACTCATTCAGCAAGTTCCCAGATTCATCCCATGCGCAAAAACGCATTCCATTAGGGTGAAAAGGCAAAAACTCGTCATGCCACACGATTTCTGCGGTTGGCAGTACGTCTAATATCGCAGCATCGGTTAAGTGTCCTTTGCCTGTTGCAGATAAACTGCCGTATAGATGTGCTTGATAGCGTGCAGCAGTATTGTATCGTTCTTTGAATAACTCAGCAGCCTTACGAGGTCCCATAGTGTGACTGCTGCTGGGACCATAGCCAATGCGAAATATCTCACGGATTGTTTTCATTGCAGGGTATATTGAAATTACCCTGCAAAGTTACTACATTTTTTTGACATATCAAAACAAAACCTCTATTTTCCTACAAAAAATGAAGTATGACATCAAATGGTTAAAAAAGGAGCTACTATTCACTAAACACGAAATAGCAAGCGTTCAAGGAATACGCTATTCACTCAACACCTCGTTTCGGATTCTTGGGAAACCACCCACGCTCACCGCGAGTAAAGAATCCGAACAAATCATGCGTATCCTCACGTATAATTTCGGTTACAAATAGTTTCGTTTCTGTATTTTCTTTGCCAACCAATGCCGAGTAGCTTGGCAATGCGATATTAATGGCATATCCCACTCCTGCGGCTTCTATTACAGCATAAGTAGGGGTCAAATCCGTCAAATTTCCTTTTATATATTCAATCATAATTATGAGTGTACACAAAAACGTGTAAAATTAGTAAAAATTTCGCATATATACAAGAAAATAGACGCTTTTTTTGAAAAAGATGAAATTACACTAACAATTAGTAGGTAAATGGGACATCCTTATAAGAACTTTAGTCATATATCGACAGGGAACTATACACGAGTAGACATTGATTTTATTTTAAACAATTAAGATCAATTTTGATGTCAATTAATGACAACAAGTGTCGATAGGTATATATGTTCCAATAAAAAAGCCTCCGTAAATCTTTACGAAGGCTTTTTTACTATATGATTAACGTTGCAATGTATTACAATTTAAATTGCAAAGGCAACATCACTTGCGCACGAACTGGTTTGCCATCCTTTTGACCTGGAGCCCAGTTACTCAAAGTAGAGAACGCACGTACTGCTTCATCATCCAACACGGTGTAACCACTGCTTCTCATGACTTTCACACTCGATACAGAACCATCTTTCTCTACGATTAAGGTGCATATTACTTTACCTTCCCAGCCATTGGCTTTTGCCTCTGCAGGGTATTTCGTATTCGCAGCTACTACTTTCATTGCCTCAGTTAGTCCGCCTGGATATTCAGGTTGTACATCCAAACCAAACTTCAACACAGGTTCTTCCACTGGCTCTTCTACCACTGCCTCCTCAACTACCACTTCTTCAGCAACTTCCTCTGTAACCTCTTCTACAACCACCTCTTCAGCCAAAGTTTCTTCGGCAGCTTCCTCAATAATAGGCTCTTCAGCAATGGTTTCTTCAACTACAACCTCCTCTACAACAGGTTCTTCCGCAGAAACAGTATCTGTCTTTTCTGCTTTCTTGGCACAAGCTACACATACAATAGCTGCCAACAAAATCAATGATAACTTTTTCATAATAAAGATATTTTTAAAGATTAAATATATTTTCGCTTGCAAAGGTACAATAATTTTTCAATATAACAAAATAAATCGTGCATTTATTTTATTTCTCCTTTCTTTTACCTTTCCCCTTACCACCTCCGTACTACTTCCGTACCACTTCCGTACCACTCGATACTTTCCTAGTAGGTTGCTTGCGATTTTTCTGCTTGAATCACACCTACATATGGATTCACGTAACCAAGGCCTTGTATGTTTGATAGAGGGATTATGAGTCCTTCCTTTTCGGATTCTTAGGAAACCAGCCACGCTCTACGCGCTTCTTTTGCTCAAAGAGTTCCAGAATCGACCAAAAGCAGGAGAAAGAGATAACACCCAGTATCACAGAGAAATAGATATTATCTATCAGCAGCGAGCCCACCAACATCACTACCCCTGCTAATGCAAATACTCACGAGCACTTCGTGCCAAAATAATACTCACCTTTGATAACCAAAGGATGAAAAAAGCCAATACACAAAAAGGCTACTAATCCTAATACAATACCTGAGAAATTCATTTTTTAGTGACAGAACATAAAGCCGAAAAAGAATCGCGGACCAGTAGGCAATAGCAGTTGATTATCTGCAAATGCTAGCATCCAATCCATGCGAACGGTGAGATGGACACGCTTGGTCATACACCAGTCCATGCCCACGTATGGGTTCACATAGCCAAACCCTTGTTTGGTGAGCATGGTCCACTCTTCGGGTTGCCAGTCTGCCTCACTACCTTCTACTACATAGAGCGTGCGCATCGCACCACCGCCCACGGTAGCACCAATGTATGGCCATACTTTTTCCATGCGCCAGCAGGCGTCTGCTAACAGACCACCTGAGCCAACGCGAACATAACTCCCTGATTGTAAGACATCTCTCATATCAGTAGCACCCGATTTCATCGTGGAGACATAGCCCTCGCAACCTACGCGTAAGTATTTCCAGAGGTTAATACGCAACGAACCACCAATACCCGTAGTCATACCTTGCGGACTAATACTTTCGCCAGAGGGCAAAATAGCTGACGGATTCTTGCCGAAAAGATAACCCGCATGCAACATCATTCCGCCGCTATATCC
>JAZNMT010000018.1:0-12946 GCA_045579895.1 Paludibacteraceae bacterium | reverse complement strand
TTCATTCGGTTTGCAAGTAACACTATAATTAATGTTTGAGAAACAGATTGAATATTAATTATTAATTATTAACAAATTAACTAAATTGAATACAGTTATGAAAAAGATAATTTTAAGTTTGATGGCTGGTATGGTTCTTTTGACAGGTTGTGACTTGTTGAATAATAATCCAGATGATTCATTCACCAAAGGCAACTTCTTTACCAGCGAGACCAACGTAGAAATGTACACCAACTATTTCTACAGCGAATGGAGTGGTTATGGAAACAATGGTACTTATGGAACATTCTACTTCCCAACCCTCAATGACAACCAAGCGGTTACAGGTATCACTACATGGGATTTCATTACTATTCCTGCTACTGATGGTACTTGGGATGCAAGTTATTCTGAAGTACGTCGTGCCAATATCCTTCTTGAGAACATTGATGGCGTAGAGATGTCTGCTGCATCAATGGCATACTACAAATCATTGGGTCACCTCTACCGTGCATGGCAACATTTCTGTGTAGTACGCAAATTCGGTGACTGCTATTGGGTAGATCATTCTCTCACTACTGAAGATACTGACATTCTCTATGGTCCACGTCAAGACCGTAACATCGTAATGGATAATATCTTGGCTGACCTCAACTATGCTGTTGAGAATATGGGTGATAAGAATGCAGATTCTCGCACCGCTTACAACGTATATGTTGCACAAGCAATTAAAGCACAAATCTGCTTGTTCGAGGGTACTTACGCTAAATATCACAAGAATGACAAAGCTCGTTCTGATAAATATTTGGCAGAGGCTAAAGCAGCAGCAGAAGCTATTATCAAATCTGGCAAATTTGCCTTGACTCCAGGTGCTGAGGGTTATCGTGCAAACTACAACTCACTTGAGTTGGCTGGCAACACCGAGATGATTATGTATAAGAATTATGTACAAAACGTTCTCCGCCACGCTACACAAGACTACTGCTGTGGTTCTACTCCTACTAATGGTATGAGCAAAGCTGCTTTCAATGCATATTTGAAGAAAGATGGTACGCTTGCTGATAAGAATGATGACCACGGTGTACTTGGTACCGAAGGTTACGATGCTGGTAAGCCAGTTATCTATCACCTATTGGAGGCTCGTGACCCACGTTTGGCTCAACAAATTGACGGCTATCTCTGCTACGTAGGTAACAACCGCGCTCGTTATGAGGGCGTTGAAGGACAAATTGGTGCTGCTGAGAATACTGTTACAACTGGCTATGGTATCTTGAAGTTCGATGAGCCTGAGACCCCATCTTCACTCCGTCAATCTACTACTGGTAACGTAACAGACTGCCCACTCTTCTGGTTGGCTGAGATTCTTCTTACCCACGCAGAGGCTTGTGCAGAGTTGGGCGAAGAGGCTGCTGCAAAAGAGTCTCTCAACGCACTTCGTGCACGTGCTGGTATGCCAAACTATGCTCCAGTTAATGACCCAGCAAACACTATTGGTGTAAGTGATCTTATTTGGGAGATCCGTCGTGAGCGTCGCGTAGAGTTGATGTTCGACAACAACGATCGCTACTGGTCACTCATTCGTTGGCACCAATTGGATTTGCTTGATACCGAAGTATATCCAGACCAAACTAAGGGTGCTTGGATTGCAGACAACTGGCCAGGTGCTGACCAAGTTAAGCGCGATGCTAATGGCTATATCGATCTCAATGATACTTATGTTCGTAAGTTCGAAGAGAAACATTACCTAGCTCCTATCCCAAGCGATCAAATCGTTTTGAACCCAGAAATTGGTCAAAACCCAGGTTGGTAATAAGCTCTTAAAGTAGCTTAGATTTTATCTAACATACAATCAAAAATAGGTTGGGGCGTGTCGAGAGACACGCCCCTTTCTTATGTAAGATGACTAAAACAAAGGATACAGATAGGCTAACACGATCACACCAAAAGCATAACGAGGTCACGATGAAGTCACGATGAAGTCACGATGGAATAAAGGGGCAAGAAGGAGGCAGGTAATAGGAATGAAGGAAGGAATGAAGGAAGGAATGAAGGAAGGACAAAATAAGGGCGTGATAAATATCACGCCCTGAATAATATCAAAATACTGATGATTCAGTTAATACACTGATTACTCAGCATCCTCCTCTTTCTTGGTTGCTTTTTTAGCCTTTGCAGGTTTCTCCTCAGCAGCCATAGAAGCCTTGAGGTCAGCAAGAACGCTCAAGTCACCAAGAGTGGTTTTCTCCATCTTAGGCAACTCTGGTTGTGCCTCTTTCTCCTTCTTAGCCTTTACCTCTTTAACAGGAGCCTCTTTGCGCTCCTCCCATGTACGGAGGTGAGAAAGAAGAATACGTTTAGCATCGCGATTGAACTCAATAACCTTGAAGCTCATAGCGTCGCCAACCTTGACAGCACTCTTGTCCTCTTTTTGGAGGTGGCGTGCGGTGCAATAACCCTCAACACCTTCTTCCAAAACTACAGTAGCACCCTTGTCTGTAACCTCAGCTACTGTACCCTCAACGATGGTATCTACGCCGTATTTAGCAGCAAGCTCCTCCCAAGGATTGTCCTCGAGTTGCTTGTGACCAAGAGAGAGACGACGGTTCTCTTTGTCGATTTCAAGTACAGCCACCTCAATCTCAGCACCGATTTGAGTAAACTCGTTAGGATGTTTGATTTTCTTAGTCCAACTGAGGTCACTGATGTGGATCAAGCCGTCAACGCCCTCCTCAATCTCAACAAATACACCGAAGTTGGTGAAGTTGCGAACTTTAGCAAAGTGACGAGTACCAACAGCATACTTGGTGTCAATAGTCTCCCAAGGATCGTTCTTGAGTTGTTTCAAGCCAAGTGACATCTTGCGCTCATCGCGGTCGAGAGTCAAGATAACAGCCTCAACCTCTTGACCTACTTTCAAGAAGTCGTTAGCAGAACGCAGGTGTTGGCTCCAGCTCATCTCACTAACGTGGATCAAGCCCTCAACGCCAGGAGCAACCTCAACGAATGCTCCATAGTCAGCCATAACAACCACCTTACCGCTAATCTTATCACCTACCTTCAGGTCAGCATTGAGAGCCTCCCATGGGTGAGGAGTAAGTTGCTTCAAGCCAAGAGCAATGCGCTTCTTCTCATCGTCGAAGTCAAGAATAACAACATTGATTTTCTCGCCCTCTTTAACGATCTCGTTAGGATTGCTAACGCGGCCCCAGCTGAGATCTGTGATGTGGATCAAACCATCTACGCCACCCAAGTCCATGAATACACCGTATGGCATAACAGCCTTAACGGTACCCTCAAGTACTTGACCTTTCTCAAGGTGAGAAATGATTTCCTTCTTTTGTTGCTCTAGCTCAGCTTCGATAAGAGCTTTGTGTGAAACAACTACATTGCGGAACTCTGGATTAACCTTAACAATCTTGAATTCCATAGTTTTGCCAACGAACATATCGTAGTCATGGATAGGCTTAACGTCGATTTGGCTACCAGGCAAGAAAGCCTCAGTACCCAATACATCAACGATCATACCGCCCTTAGTACGGCACTTGATGTAACCCTTAACTACCTCGTTGTTATCAAGAGCCTCGTTAACGCGATCCCAACTACGAGCAGCGCGAGCCTCTTTGTGTGAGAGTACGAGTTGACCATTTTTGTCCTCTTGGCTCTCTACATATACCTCAACGGTATCACCCACTTTAAGATCAGGGTTGTAGCGGAACTCAGTAGCAGGCACAATACCATCAGACTTGTAACCAACATTAACAACTACCTCACGTTTGTTGATAGAAATAACAGTACCTTCAACTACTTCTTGGTCTTTGATAGCACTAAGAGTAGCGTCGTACTTAGCTAAGATTTCTTCATTTTGTTTACCTTGAGCCTCTTGCTCAAATGCATCCCAGTCGAAGTTCTGGAGTGAAAGATTTTCTGCCATAATTAGCAATTTTTAGACCGCTTCGCTTTATTATGTTAGAGGTTAAAGGCAAGGCGACAAAGTTGCATATTCATGCCATGAAGCCTCCTAACGGGCGGTCTAATTTTAAAAAGTTAAACATTCAGTTATGCTTTTTTCTCGTGCGCGCGAACCATATATACAGTCCAATCGCAAAAAAGCGTGCAAAATTACAATAAAATTTTGACATGTGCAAATATTTTAGTACTTTTGCGGAAAATTTTGAATAATTACCTAAAATAATCACACTTATGTCAAAACACACATGGACATACGCCAATATTGGCGGCAATACACGCGTAGTCATTAAAAATGGCAAAGATATTCAGCATCTGGCTGAATTGGATGAAAAACTATGGACAGTACTAGCCTGCCCTACTCAGGGTTTGGAAATCTCAGAGGAGAGCCTAAAATATATGGATGCTGACCACGACAGCAAGATTCACATTTCAGATGTAGTACGCACCGCTGAATGGCTATGCAATATACTTCGCGACCCACAAGTGTTGTTCGCAGGCGAAGCCGCTCTACAACTTGAGGACATTACAGATGAGAGTATGCTAGGCGTAGCCACTCCATTGGCAGTAGATGGAAAAGTGACCTTAGATTTAGTGAAGGCAGCTATAGCTAACACTACTATTGAAGCGCAAGCTGTACCAGAGGCACCATACGCAGCTGATGTGATAGCAGCCTACAAGGCATGCCAAGATGCTTATGCACAATATTTCCAGACAGCTAAACTGCAATCTTTGGGCTTGGCTACCCTACCCGCAGATGCCGCAGTGCCAGGATTAACCGAAGAACAATTTGCTGAGATGGGAAAGAAAATTGCTGATTATGAGGCGGGTAAAGCCGCTGCAGAGGGAGCCAACGCTGCTGCATTGGCCGCTGCGCAAGCACAATATAAACCATTGGAGAAGTTGCTATTGCTCTGCCGTGACTATGTGACATTGCTTCGTAACTTCGTTTCCTTCCAAGACTTCTACGCTAAACGTGGCAAAGCGTTGCTCGGACGTGGTGATGCCAAAGATACACCATGGGCAATCTTCCAAGCAGGTACTTTGGTGATTGACCAACGTGCATGTAATCTATGTTTGAAAGTTAGTGATATGGCAAAACATAATACCCAAGCACCTGATAGCGGTATGTTCCTCATCTACTGTAACTGCAAGCACCATGCCTCAGGACAAACCATGCAAATTGTGGCTGCCATGACAGTAGGCGACATCCGCAACCTAAAAGTAGGTAAAAATGCTCTCTTCTATGACCGTCAGGGACGTGACTGGGAAGCAGAAGTAGTGAAGATTATTGACAACCCTATCTCTATCGGTCAAGCATTCTGGAGCCCTTACCGCAAGCTAGGCGAATGGGTGAGCGGATTGATTACTAAATCAGCAGCCGAGAAAGAAAAGAAATCTTTTGCTGATATGACTGCGAAACTGCAAACGACTCCTGCTGCTCCTGCCGCAGCTCAACAGCCTGCTCAACCTGCACCATTTGACATTGCCAAGTTCGCTGGTATCTTTGCAGCCATCGGTATGGCAGTGGGATATATTGGCAGTTTCTTGACCAGTATTGCATTAGGATTGAAAGGTTTAGGTTGGTGGGGATGGTTGGTTGTCCCTGGATTAATGTTGATTATTTCTGGTCCATCCATGATATTGGCTTGGATGAAATTGCGTAAGCGTAACTTGGCTCCACTATTGAACGCCAATGGTTGGGCAATCAATGCAGATACTATCGTAAGTGTACTCTTCGGCAACACGCTGACAGAACAAGCTCAGTTCCCATTGATAAAGATGAAAGATCCATTTGCTAAGAAAGGTTTGTCAAAAGGTAGTAAGTGGTCTATTGCTATTGCCTCTATCATTTTGGGCATTGCCATTGCAGTTGTGACACTCTATTTATGCGGCTTTCGCGCGTGCGTGCACGTTATTTAATAAGGTGTAGTGCAAAATATTCATCATAAAGGGCTCGAGTTTCGAGCCCTTTGTTGTGCTGTCAGCACTATGCGATTACTATGATATTACTATGTGATTCTGTTACCTTCGTGCTAATATCAAAAATACTAATTCAAATCATATCCGTAGTGGCGCAAGCGTGTCTGCGAACTTCGCCAGTCTTTGTCCACTTTGACAAAGAGTTGCAGGAATACGGGCTTGCCAAAAAATTCTTCTATCTCACAGCGGGCTTGCGTGCCGACACGCTTCAGTGCTTTGCCTCCTTTGCCAATGATAATACCTTTTTGACTGTCGCGCTCCACATAAATCACAGCACCTATGCGAATCATTCCGTCGGGGTGTTGCTCATCGGGCTCCTCGTCCAAAAACGACTCCACCTCCACCTCTACGCTATAAGGAATCTCCTTGTCGTAGTTGAGCAGGATCTTCTCACGAATCATCTCATCCACGAAGAAGCGCGATGACTTGTCGGTCAATTGGTCTTTTGGGAAGAATGGTGGACATTCAGGCAGTGCCTCACGGATAGCGGCAAAGAGTTGGTCAGTACCAAACTTCTGCTGTGCGGAGATAGGGAATACCGTTGCCTCGGGCAATACGCGGTGCCAATACTCCACCAGTTGCTCCAAGGTCTCTTGTGTAGTAAGGTCAATCTTGTTGATAATCAAGAAGACTTTGGCTTTGATGCGTTTTACTTTATCGAGGAAGTCGGCATTCTTGTCGGGGTTATCTTGCACATCCGTCACATAGAGTAGCACATCTGCGTCAACAAGGGCAGAGTGCGAGAACTCCAACATTTGCTCTTGGAGTTTGTAGTTAGGTTGTAGCACACCTGGCGTATCGCTATACACCATTTGGAAATCATCGCCATTGACTATACCCATGATACGGTGGCGAGTAGTTTGCGCTTTGGAGGTGATAATCGAAAGACGCTCGCCCACCAATACATTCATCAATGTGGACTTACCCACATTGGGATTACCTACTATATTTACAAAACCTGATTTGTGCATATTAGAAGTCCAAATCGAGTGGAGCGAAGAGGCGGGCTTTGGATACCTTCACAATCTTGCCATACTTGGCTTGCAATGCTTTTTGGTCGATGAGTTTAGGGTCACCCATCACGATGATAGATACAGGTTGTCCCTTAATATTTTCCTCGTAGAATTGCATAATTTGCTCGAAGGTGAGGTTGTTGATTGCCTCTTGGTTGTACTTGGCAGGATCCATGTCGTATCCCATCTCGCGCCAAGAATCATAAGCCTCAGTTTTAGTACGGAACGAAGGTTTAGCTGTTTGTGCATTTTGGCGCAAAGCAGCTTTCACACTCTCAATACGCTCTGGATATTGTGGCATAGAATCCAATAGCGACATAAATACATTGATAGCATCCACTGCCTTATCGGATTGTGTACCGATATAACCCATGAAGTAGGACTCTTTGCCTGGCAATGGTCCACGCACCGCAGTACCCGCTGCGGTATATGCCATAGAGCGTTTCTCGCGAATCTCATCCAATACGATACCAGTAAAGCCACCAGAGAAATATTGGTTGAATGCTTGGAAGAGAACTGATTGCTCTTTGTCGTATGGCTTACCGTTGAAGTAGAAGTAGATGGTAGATTGTTGTACGTTGGAGTTAGCCAAGAAATAAACTTGAGTATTCTCGTAGGTCTTCTTTTGGCGAATCTCAGGTGAAGTAGAAGGTTGTACGCCCTCTTGCAATGGTAGGTTCTTGGTCAAGATATCCTTTACTTCCTCTACAGGTTTTTGTCCACAGTAGTGAATATCAAGCGCATATTTGATAGCATCGAGGAACTCCACTTTAAGTTTGAGTTCATCCATATAATAGATATCCATGAAAGGTACAACGTCAATATACTCGGATTCCTTATCAAAGAGAACGTACTCGCGCAAAGCATCTGCTTGTAGTCCATCCATCTTAGACATCATGAAGCGGCTGGAGAGTTCGCTACCCTTGACTGCGTCAAACTGTTTCTTGTCAAATTTAGGCATTAACATTTGACGTTGTACTAATTGGCAAATATCAGCCAAGTGCTCTTCCTCACCGATGATAGAAACGTAGAAATAACTATCGTTCACACCATATGCGCAACGACCACCTAATTCAGAGAGTTGGCGACGAAATTCTTGCGGTTCAATGTCTGGCATGATACCACCACGGTTCATGAGTGACGTAACAAACTCCAACATAGGTTTTTTCGCGGTACCGATGCCAAAGATAAGGTCAAGGGAGAAGATGTTGTTCTTTGGGTTTTTAGCATAGTGCAATTTAACATTATTGTCTATTTCTGTAACAACAACATCATTCATATCCATAAATGTTTGCTTGAGTTCACCTTGTGGCAATTGTTTGAATGCTTTTGCATATTCGGTCTCCTGACTATTGATGAGGTCAAGCGGTTTGATTTGTGGTTTAGCCAGTTTATTCTTTTTAGGGTCACCTTCATCAAACGCCAATGTCATATAGTTGGTATCAAAATATTTCTTTGCTATGCGTTGAATATCCGCTTTGGTAAGTGCTTGGATTTTCTCGTTTTCAGTAAAGATATCATCGATGGGTGTGCCATAGATAAAACTAGACACGAGTGCATCCATCTTAGTAGAAGAGTGTTCAAACGCAAGTTTGTAGTTTTGTGCATACTCTGCTTTAACAGTTTGGATAAGCCAATCAGGGATATCGCCCGTTTTGAGTCGGTTAACCTCCGCCATAACAATTTTCTCAGTAGCGGTATTGGACTCATACATCTGTTGTGAAGCGTCGTAGTAAGGAACAGCCTCGATGATGATACGACCTTGGTCTCGCAGAGCAGTGACACCCGCTCCCGCAGAAGATACGATACCATCAATATTGAGTTTATCAAGCAATCCTGTATTGGTGCTATTATTGAGCAGTGACACCACGAATTGCAATGGCAGCAAGTCTTCATCAGTCATATTCACACCATCATATGCCCATACTACCATAGGATAGTATCCCATTTTGAATTTATGTTTTGGATTGCCTACGAAGGAAGTCTTGCTGTATGTAGGTCGTTCTGGCAATTGCTTGTATTCAAGACGTCCGAAGGTTTCTTCAATCATAGGTTTTGTAGCTTCAGCGTCGAAGTCACCTACAATGATGAGCGCCATATTGTTAGGTACATACCAAGTGTTATAGAAATCAATCAGTTTACTGATACGGGGGTTTTTGAGATGCTCAGGAAGTCCGATAACATCTCTCTCATAAGGGTGTCCAGCGAAGATAGTGCTCATAAGGGCTTTTCTAACGTGTGTGCTAGGGTTGTCCTCGTACATATTGTACTCTTCGAAGACATTTTCTAGTTCGGCCTGGAAAGTACGAAATACAGGATCGATAAGTCTATCAGAGAAAATAGTGAGCCATTTATACATGCTAGCAGCAGGGAAAGAGTTGTGGTAGCAGGTCATATCGTAACTAGTAAACGCATTAACCTCTGTAGCTCCAATTCCGTCTAGCAGAACAAAGAAGTCCTCAACTGTAGCATACTTGGCAGCCTCGATAGATTCTTCATTGATTCGTTTGATGAGTTCCAGTCTTTTTGCTTCATCGGTAGTTTCTGCACATTCATCGTATAGTCGTATAATCTCTTCGTAATGTGGTTTTTCTTTTTCCCAATCAAGAGCTCCGATTCGTTGTGTTCCTTTGAAGAGCATATGCTCTAGGTAGTGAGCAAGTCCTGTGTATTCTTTTGGTTCGTCCATTGCACCTGCGCGTACTGCTACATAGCCCGTTACGTCAGGTTGGTCATGATCTTCCCAAAGTAGGACTGTAAGTCCGTTGTTGAGTTTATACTCCGTTAATCCCTCGCGCGTTTGCGCGTTGAGCATGCATAGTGACATCATCACTGTGATGCTGAATAGAAAAAATCTTTTCATAAGTATAGTTTTAACAATTTATCAAAAATTGGCTGCAAAGGTACAAAAATTATTTTAATTATGCAAATATTTCATGCAATTAGTATTACAATACCCCTTGGTAGTATTGCAGGATACGCAGACGGAAGAGGTAGTTGTATTGCGCCTGGAGGCGAGTGGATTGTGCCTGCAAGTGGTTGTTGCGTGCCTCTTGGTACTCATATAGTGAGCAACGTCCTGCCTCGTATTTCTGCGTGGTGTAGCGTAGGGCTTCTGCGGTGGATTGCTCGGCTTTCTCGGATGCCGATTGCTCGATGCTGGCATTGCGAGCGTTGTAGTATGCTTGGTCTATCTCCTTGCGCAAGTCTTTCTTCTGTTGCTCTAAATCCAGACGCGCATTCTCCAATGCCAGTTTCTGTTGCTTCACGCGAGTGGAGGTTTGCATCTTGTCGTAGATAGGTACATGCAGGTTTAAGCCCACCGATGCGCTGAAGTTGTCCCTCATTTGGGTGCCGAAAGTATTATTGTCAGCCCCTTGCATATCGTAGTAGCCCGTTCCGACATTAGCCCCCGCAGAGAGCGTAGGCGAATAGGCGGACTTGGTGCCTTTGAGTGCGCTCTCGTTGGCTTGAATCGTATATTCCAATGCCTTGATCTCTGGGCGAGATTGCAGGGCGATTTGATACACTTCTTCGTTGTTGGGTAGCAAGCCCCCTGCCAATTCTTCTTGGCTTGGAGTAGCAATATCGAAATGGGTAATATCTTGCAGTTCGATGGCTTGTGCTAAGTCTAAGAGCGATAGTTGCAGGTTATTTTGGCGTTGCGTGACTTCCAACTCCTCGCGAGCGGCTTGCGCTTGCAGCGTGTAGAGTTCGCCTGCGGGCAACCGGTTGATAGCCACCAATGCAGAATCGCGTTGCAACTTCAGGCGTGTATCAGCCAGTTGGTTTTCGGCTACTGCGAGCAGTTCTTTGCAGAGCAAGACTTGCAAATACATGGTGGATATATTCATCTTGATTTGCAGTTGCAATGCCTGCATGTTGGCTTCGGATGCCTGCATGTTAGCGCGTGCTTGGTCGATATTGTACTTCATTTGCAGTCCATCGAACAGCACAATATTAGCAGCCAGATTGAAGGTGGTTTGCGATGAGTTTTGTGCGTGATAGATATTGTCCGCTCCAATAGAACGACCGAATATCCAGCTCTGCCCTGCCGAACCACTGATAGATGGCGATATATCTGCCTTGGACTGAGTATATTGCAGGCGTTGTGAGGCATATTGATTGCCTTGCTTCTGCATCGTCAGACTATTGAGCAACGCCGAGTCAATACACTGCTGCAATGTAAATACTTCGGCATGCACGCCCAATGATAGGAGGCAGAGAGAAATGATAAGTAGTTGTTTCATAGTTTATTGGGTGATTTGGTTGCCACGAATAATATCTCCTTCTTGCACGCCATCAAGCACCTCTATTTGCAATCCATCGGATAGGCCAGTGCGTATCTCTCGGCGCTCGGTGGCTTGGGTGGCAGTATCGGTGATGAGTTGAACATATGACTTGTCGCCTTCCATCTCTACGGTGTATTCAGGGATAGTGAGCACATTCACACGCTCTGCCAATACAATCTCAGCATTGGCACTATACCCTGCGCGGATCACTACGCTATCTGGAATGGTGGCAGCACCTTTGATTTCGAACATCATCGCACCATTTTGCTCGGTGCCTTTTGGGGCAATGTATTCGAGTGTTGCGCTGAAGCGTTGGTCGTTGAGTGCACCAATCACCAAGTCCATACGCATACCTTCACGCAGTTTACCGACCTCTGTCTCATCGATACTACCGACAAAAAGTAGGTCTTGCATATCTGCCACGGTGGCGATAGTAGTACCATCGTTGAAGGTGTTGGTGAGAATGACCGAGTTACCCACTTTGACTGGCACATCCAAGACGGTGCCTGCAATAGTGGCTTTCACGATGGTGTTGGTGAAACCCGCATCGGCTTTTTGTGCCACGCCGTCGCGTGTGATGCTGAGGTGGTCTTCCGCAGCTAAGTACTCCTCTTGGTTAGAGATGTATTGCAATCGCGATTTCTCGTATGCCTCGTTGGCAATCACGTTTTGTGCCAACAGAACGGAATCGCGCTCAAAGACTTTGCGTGAGTTCTCCAGATTGTATTTAGCAAGGCGCACACGCGACTCGGCACTATTGAGTTGTGCCATATCGGGGATGACTTTGATTTTGGCAATAGCATCGCCTACACGCACTTTGTCGCCTGCTTGTTTGTAGAGTTCAGTGATGATACCTGATATCTGAGGTTTGATCTCCACCTCATCGCGTGGCTCAATCTTACCTGTAACGATGGTGCTCTTTTGAATCGTGCTCAATGCCACTACTTGTGTCTCAAACTTCACTGGTTTGGGGCGTGATTGTTGCCATAGATACACGAATACTCCTACTACCACTGCGGCGATAACTGCCAACAGAATCCATTTCTTTGCTTTTTTCATATGTTTGTTATTTTATTATTCTTCGTTAAGTGCCTCGATGGGCTTGATGGCTAATGCTCGGCGAGCCGGCAAAAGTCCTGCTAATAGTCCGATCAGCAATAAGATGGCTAATCCGCCAACGGCTACGCCAAAGCTGATTTGCATATCTTGGCTAAACATCTCATTGCCCTGCAAGAGTTGTTGTGCCAATTGCAGTACGCCAACGCCTGCCACTATGCCTAACAGTCCTGCTAACAGCGTGAGCAAAGTACTTTCCGCTAATATCTGCTTGGTAATCACCCACGGACTGGCTCCAATGGCACGACGGATACCTATCTCCTTGGTGCGTTCGCGCACGGTGACAAGCATGATATTGCTGACACCTACCGCACCCGAAATCAGTGTGCCTAAACCGATGAGCCATATCAGTGCGCTTAATCCGACAACCAGATATTGGAATGCTTTGAGCGTTTCCTCCATGTTCATGGTGTACATGGCGCGGTTGTCATCGGGAGCGATGGTATAGAGGTCTTTTAGCACAGTCTTTAGTTCTTCCTCCACGATACTGACGGGTGTGTTCGATTGGGCAATAGCCATGATGAGATGGATATTTTCGCCCAGTTGGCGAGCTTGCTGCAGCGTGGAGATTGGCCAGAAGACTTGTTGGTCGGGATG
>JAZNMT010000017.1:0-42912 GCA_045579895.1 Paludibacteraceae bacterium | reverse complement strand
CGAGTCTGTAATGGTATTCAACGATGGTGATACTCAATTCCTCGTATTCGACATCACATGGGAAGGCGACAAACCAGTTATGGCACTCCGCTATACCATCAAGCACGGTATTTCTGCTATCCGTCAAATGAACTGGGATTATGCTGGCAATATCGTATGCTCTGGTGACGCAGGTATCCATATCGTAAGCTTGCCAAAAGATGTGAACGTAACAACCGTTCCTGCTAAGAAGGCGTTGACCGTAGTTGTAGGCAACGAAAACACTGGCGTGGAAAACATTGAGGCAACTTTGGATATGAATGCTCCAATGTATGACGTATTAGGACGTATCGTAGATAAGACTTATCGCGGTATCGTTATCCAAAATGGTCAAGCATTCTTGCTCCAATAATCCATTGAGATTATAATAATACTGAAGGTGCCTAACGAAGGTTGGGCACCTTCTTTTTGAAGAATAATAGATAAAACCATACCCACACGAGAAAAAAACGAACAAAAATTTGCATATATAGAAAAAAAGTAGTAACTTTGTGCGCCTTTGTAGTCAATGGATAATTGAATAGTAATAATATAATTGGTAACTAGCAATTATACAATTAATAATAACCATTAAAAAACAACAATCATGAAAAAAGTCTATCTTTTTCTGGCGTTGGCTATCCCGATGATGGCAAGCGCACAATTGTTAGAGGTGACTTCCACTACTCGCGTAGCTAGTGAAGCCGAAGCGAAGGTGGCAGCATTCAGCCCTAATGGCGATTACCTCCTCTTAACCAACACTAGCAATCAAGGTCTGCAACGCTTTGATCTAGCAAGTAAAAAAATCACTCCTATTACTACAGCTAATGGCGCTGGCTACAATGTGCAAGTAGCACAAGATGGTAAACAAATCGTTTACCGAGAGGTAGTAACTGATGCTAAGCAAATTCGCCGTAGCAACATCGTTCGCCACAATTTTGAAGGTAAAAAACGTCAAATGGTAGCTAAGAACCAACGCAGCTTAGAGGCAATGACTGTGGAAGCAGAACGCCCTTCTTTCTCTGTGAAGGATCGTCAGTTGATGATTACCCAAAATGGCGAAACTCGCGTATTCTCGCCTAATGGACAACAATATAGCTACCACTGGGCATCCCTTTCTCCTAATGGCAAGAAAGTATCTTACTACATTAGTGCAGTAGGTTGCTTTGTATGCGACATTGATGGCCAAAATATCCAATTCATTGGTCACAACTGCCTCGCTCCTGTATGGTACAATGACAATATCATCCTTGGTTGCGACACTAAGGACAACGGCGAGGTTGTACTTGAGTCTGTCATCGTAGCTTATAGCTTGGATGGCAAGAAGCAAGTCCTGACCAATGGTGAGCAAATCGCTGTGTTCCCACAAGCAGCTGCAGGCAAGATCGCTTACTCTACAAGCGAAGGTGAAATCTATGTAATGAACGTTAAATGATGCATACGACTATGAAAAAGACATTACTTATTATGGCTGCATGCGTAGTTAGCATCGCCATGTTTGCAACTGATTTGACAGGCAAACGCATTTATATCAACCCTGGTCACGGCAGCTGGGGACCTAACGACCGTCCTATGGCTACTATCCCATATCCAGCATTAGCATCTACGGGTATGCCTGATACTTGCGGTTTCTATGAAACCAACACCAATCTCTGGAAGTGTCTTGAGCTCCGTGATCGCCTTGAGGCAGCTGGTGCTTTTGTGATGATGTCACACACACAAGGTGGTCCTTGGCCTTACGAGAAAGTAGATGGCGAATATCCAGATTATACCTATGAGCACTACAAGAGTTTGCCAGATTACGAGAAATATAACCGTCCATTGCTTGACATCGCTGATGAGGCAGAGGCAAACAATATGGACTACTTCATCTCTGTTCACTCCAACGCTGCTAGCGAAGGTAACACTGTGAACTATATGGCATATTTCTATCGTGGCGATAACGCAGGTAATCACGTTGTTCCTGGCGCTATTGATCGTTGCAAACGCTCATGGTATCACGCATTCGAGTGCCGCTCAATGGACGGATTGGAGCCAACCAACTACGACACCCGCGACCCTGAGACATCTAAGCACATCTTAGCAGATATTGACTTCTATCATGATAGTTATGCCGCTACCTTACCTTCTTCAGGTAAGACTTATACGGGTTACCTCGGTGTATTGCACCATGGTGTTCCTGGTTTCCTCGTAGAAGGATATTTCCACACCTATCAACCAGCTCGCCACCGCGCTCTAAACCGCGATTATTGCAAGCAAGAGGGTATCCGCTACTACCGTGGTATCGTGGACTTCTATGGTGCAGAGCCAGATACCAAGGGTTACATCCTTGGTACAGTAAAGGATGAGCATAATCCATTCACACACGAACTCTACAAATATGCTCCTAACACCAATGACCAATATGCTCCACTCAATGGTGCTGTGGTTACATTGAGCAAGGAAAATGGCGAAGTTGTGGCTACTTACACAGTAGATGACAACTACAATGGTTTGTTCTATTTCCCTGACCTTGAGCCAGGTACATACAAATTAATGGCTACTGCTGAGGGTTACAAACCTCTTCACCGCAAATACCAAACTGTAGAGGTTGTAGCAAATGCTACCAGCTATCCATTCCTCTTCTTGGAGGATACTGCTTATGTAGATTTGAGCGGAATATATGTTGATTACCCAGATCCAGAACAACCAGCATACGCTACTGTTCCAGAGCAATTCAATGTGGCTGCATTGGACATCGTGGATGTTGCGGCGCAAATTAAGGGTACTGTAAAACGTACAATCCAACATGCAGACTCTGTCTTCATGCTTACCCACGAAGAGGATGGTACTGCTCACATCTATATTTTGAACAACACTACTGGACGTTTAGATACTGTATCCACTACTGGTATCCTCCCTGTTGATCCTACTAACCCAGGCGATTACCTCGCACTTTCTGATATCGCTATCACATGCGACAATAAACTTGTTGGTGTAAACTATACACGTTGCAATTATAGTGATGACGTAGTAGAAAGTGGATACAAACGAGGTACCACTCGCTTCTATATTTGGGATGATTTTTATGCTGACCCTGTAGAATGGTTCACATCACAATTCTCTAGCAACTCTAACAAATCAGATCAAGGTTATACCATGGCTCTTTATGGTATGTCCACCAACTGTAACATTCTTACTACTGGTGTTCACCGCTATGGTAATGGCGCACGTTTCACTACCTTTAATGTAGTAAATGGCATGCTTGCAAGCGAAGCTTACTTTGGCTACCAACTTGGTGCAGGTTTAGGAGATGAAGAGTTAGCTATCTTTGATGAATCTGTTGATGGAACCGATTTCCGTCTTACTCTCTCTCCACGTGGAGATAAGAAAGACTTTATCATGGATGCTGAGAAGATGGCTCCAGTAGAATTCAAGACAGCCGCTCCTAACCAAGACCCGATTGTTGTTGGAGAGTTCCCTGCAGATCTCATTGGTGTGAAGTTCCAAGGTGCATCTTATTTCAAATATGCTGGACATAGCTTGATGGTTACTCCATACGAGAATGCTGATGGCAATGTAGCTGGTCTCAAATTGTTTGATATCACTAATGGTCTTGACAAGGCTGTGGAAATATTGCTCAACAGCACTGCTCTTATCGAGCCAGTACCTGCTAAGCATGCTAGTGCAGGTGCATACGTTAATGGCGCAGAACTCAACCTTTATCTCTATGTGGACGGCGTAGTATTCCCATACACCACATTGAATGTACAACAACCTCTTAAACCACGCGTAAACGCACATAGTTTGAATGTAGTTAAATCAGGCAAGAACGTCATCTTTGAGTTCGTAGCTAACCAAGATGTATTGGAGTCTTCTATCTTGATTTACAAAGACGAAGAAGTTATCGGCGAATACGTAATGCCATCTCCAGCTGTAGAAGGCTTGAACAAAGTCGTTGTGGCTGCTGGTGCTTATGCTGATGCAACCAACTGGGCTGTTCGTCTAAAGGGTGCTCCTATCACAGGTATGGGTATGGTAGCTGACATGGTAGATAGCACACTCAGCAAGCCTTATGGTACTGTAGATGCTCATCCATTGTCAGAATACTACGGACAATACTACATCATGAATGGTAGTGGCGATAAGGGTCTCTATATCTATGACCAAAACTTCAACAAACTCAACAACACTCCATACCAATTTGTTGATGGTGCTGCATGGGATACTCCAAAACGTTTGGCTGTAGCATCCGATGGTACTGTATTCGTAGCTGAGTATAGCGATGGAAATAGTGGTATCTACCTCGTTGATCCAGCTAATCCTACTCAACCTACACAATTCTTCGTTGGTACTCGCGATGCTAATGGTGTTATCTCTAACGCAGGCGTAGATGTAGGTGCTTCTACAGCAGGTATCTCCATCTATAAAGAAGGTGCTGAGTCTAAACTCATCGTTTACAATGAGGACTTTGGTACGTCTTTGGGTAACATCCTAATTTACAACATTGGTCAAGAAGACGGCTCTATTGTTAAGACTTGGGAGGGTGCTCCTAATGAGGTTTATGGCAAGGGTAGCAACTTGGCTGGTTTAGTGAACAAAAATGGCCAACCTATCTTGACCGATTACGGATTCTTCTGCTCTACCTTGCGTTATGCTGGAGGCAACAATAGTTATGCTACATCTGCTCGCTACTACAACTTCAACGAGGAGTGCGAGTTCTCTACCCACTGGGATGAGTTCGTAGGTTATGTAAATGGTAGCAATGACGGTGCGATGGCATTGAGTAATGACCAAAAGTACCTCGTATTGCAAGATGATGCTAGCCAATTCATCGTATTTGAGTGCAGCTGGGATGAGGCAGGCAAACTCACTATGAAATATGTTCAAAGCCACAAGCACGAATTGGGCGTTGTTCATCAATTGAGTTTCGACTACGCTGGTCACTTGGTAGCTACAGCTCCTTACCACGTATCTCTCTTTACCATGCCAACTGATGACAACAGCATCGTCGTTCCAGCCAAGAAGACATTACCTAAAAAGGATGATCCAATAACTGGTCTTGAAGAAGTAGAGAATCCTACCTTGGATATGAACGCTCCAATGTATGACGTATTAGGTCGCATCGTAGATAAGACATACCGCGGTGTAGTTATCCAAAATGGTCAAGCATTCTTGCTTCGCTAAGCCAATTCATAGTATGTTAGATAAATCTAACTGGAGTTAGATTTATCTAACATACAAAAGGTATAATGATAAAAAAGAAGCCGCCTAGTTAGGCGGCTTCTTATATTTTCTCTATATATTACGGATTCACCACATACTGATTATAGTTTGTATGCAAAAGTAATCATCCAACCCCACTCATGTACCTTCTGGTTTGCGATAAGCGGTGTACGGAGTAGATTGTTTAAGCCGAAATCATAACCTGCTTGCAAGCGATAACAATCCCATTCCAAACCACCACCCAATCCAAATTGAATATTTGTACGATACAATTCTTTGGCAATATAGCGTTCATAATCGGTAGTATGAATATTATTTTGTTCTAACCATGCCGTCACATTAGCGGAAGTCTGGTTATCAATAATATCATAATTTGTCAAACCAAATTGCAACTGCGGACCAGCAAAGAAGAACATACGCAACTCCTTCCATAAGGTCACCTTATAATATACGCGCGCGGGAATAGTCAACTGCAGTTGGACAATATTATGTTTCAACATCTCTACCTGCACGTTCTCAGCCTCCATAGAGCGCCAATGTTGATCATTAATTCCATACGTCAATGTAGCTAAAGCACCAGTTTGAACACTAAAATTATAGGGCAAATTAAAATCAACTGTTGCACCCATACGCAAACCATGTTGATAAACACTCGTTGTATCTAGCATCTGCTCATCCCATTGAACATATCCTGCCTCTAAACGCCAATCCGTAGAAAACTGATACGGAGTCTTCTCCTTTGCTCTTGTCGGATCAAAAAACTCCGTTGTTTGTAAATCAGGTTGCTTCATACGTGGCTCATCTTGCGCACAAATAGTGCCAAGACTCACAAATAAGCCACAAAAAATTAGTATGTACTCTCTTTTCATCATTGATAGTATTTTTTGCAAAATAAGTAAAATTTTATGTATTTCGGCTTGCAAAGGTACTACTTTCTGCGCAAATATGCAATTTTTTCGCAAAAAATATGCTTTTTCTCTCAAAAAATTTGCACAATTCAAAAAAAGATAGTACCTTTGCAGCCGATTTTCGCCCAGGAGGTAGAAAATGGTGCCATCGTCTATCGGTTAGGACAAGAGATTTTCATTCTCTAAAGCGGGGTTCGATTCCCCGTGGCACTACAGATAACAAGAAAACATAACAATTTTAATTATTAAAAAGACAAGATGGCAAACCATAAATCATCTTTAAAGCGTATTCGCCAAACGGCTACTCGTAAAGCCCACAACCACTACTATGCTAAAACTGCTCGCAACGCTGTTCGCGCTTTGCGTGCAACTACAGACAAAGCTGCTGCTGAGCAACTCCTTCCAAAGGTAAGTTCAATGCTTGACAAGTTGGCTAAGCGTAACATTATCCACCGTAACAAAGCAGCAAACTTGAAATCAGGTTTGGCTTTGCGTACTAACGGTCTCGCGTAAGCATACCCACTTAATCAACTATATGTTGTGGGGCTACCAACAAGGTAGCCCCTTTTGTGGTTTGTATCAACCTATTTCTACTCGGACAATACATTGACAAAAAAAAGCGAGAGTAGTTATACTCTCGCCTGTGGTCCCACTTGGGCTTGAACCAAGGACCCCCTGATTATGAGTCAGGTGCTACTAACCAACTGAGCTATAGGACCATCAAAACCATCTCATTGTAGCTTTGCGGCTGCAAAGGTACTACAAAAAAATGAAATGACCAAGAAAAACAAGAAAAATTTTGTTTATTTGCAAAAAAAGTAGTATCTTTGCAGAGTTTTCTTAGTATATAATAAACAACTGCAAATAAAATCAAAGAACAATATGAATATTTTAGAACAAATGCTTAAACGTGCGCAAGAGAATCCTCAGCGCATCGTATTACCCGAAGGAGATGAGCCTCGCACCTTAGAGGCTGCCAACATCCTTTTGCAAGACAAGATTGCTGACCTTATTCTTATCGGTGATCCTCAAAAAATCCATGAGATGGCAGCTCAAAAAGGATTTGAATATATTAAAAATGCCAAGATTATTGATCCTCTTAACGATCCTAAAATGCCTGAGTATGCTAATCTCCTATTTGAGCTACGTAAGGCAAAGGGTATGACTATGGAGCAAGCAGCAGAAAAGGTAAAAGATCCTCTCTACTTGGGTTGCTTGATGATTAAGAATGGCGATGCAGATGGCGAATTAGCAGGTGCTCGTGGCACTACTGCAGATACCATCCGTCCAGCCTTTCAGATATTGAAGACACGTCCAGGCGTACATATCGTTTCTGGTGCGTTTTTGATGTTCACTCCAGCAACACACCTTGGCGAGAATGGTTTCCTAGTGTTTGCAGACTGCGCTGTCAATCCATGTCCAAATGCACAAGAGCTAGCAGAAATAGCTGTTACAACAGCCGAAACAGCTCGTGCTTTAGGTGGTATTGAGCCACGTGTAGCTATGCTCAGTTTCTCTAGTAAAGGTAGTGCAAAGCACGAATTGGTGGACAAGGTGACAGAAGCAACCCGTTTGGCACATGCAATGGCACCAGAATTGGCACTTGATGGTGAGCTACAATTGGATGCTGCTTTAGTTGAAAGCGTAGGTGCGCAAAAGGCTCCTGGTTCTTCTGTTGCAGGAAAAGCTAATGTACTAGTATTCCCTGACTTGCAAGCAGGTAATATTGGTTATAAATTGGTAGAGCGTTTCTCTGGTGCAGATGCCGTAGGTCCAATCCTACAAGGTATAGCAGCCCCTGTGAACGACCTCAGCCGTGGTTGCAAAGTGCAAGATATCGTGCAAATGGTCATCATCACGGCAAATCAAGCAATTGGAGCTAAAGAGAAATAAGAATAATAACCCATAAAGACACAATATAAACATGAAGATTTTAGTATTAAATTGCGGCAGTAGCAGTATCAAATATAAGTTGTTTGATATGGATACTCGTGCTGTATTGGCACAAGGCGGTGTAGAAAAAATCGGCTTACCAGATTCATTTTTGCAAGTGAAATTACCAAATGGTGAGAAGGTAAAGATAGAGCAATCAATGCCAGAGCATACTGTAGGTATTCAATTGATTCTCAATAGCCTTATAGATAAGGAGATTGGCTGTTTACAATCATTGGAGGAGATTAATGCTGTCGGTCATCGCGTTGTGCATGGTGGTGAGAAGTTCAATCAATCAGCCCTCATTACCCCAGAAGTTAAAGATATGATTGTGAAGTGTATAGAACTAGCTCCACTACATAATCCTGCCAACCTTAAAGGTATTGAAGCTATCGAGCAAACCTTACCTAGTGTTCCACAAGTAGCGGTCTTTGATACAGCATTCCATCAAACCATGCCAGATGAGGCATATATGTACGCCTTGCCATATGAGTTGTACGAGAAATATGCTATTCGTCGCTATGGTTTCCATGGAACCTCTCATCGTTATGTATCAGCTCGCGTATGTGAGTTTCTAGGTGTAGATCCAGCCGGCAAAAAGATTATCACAGCACATATCGGTAATGGCGGTAGTTGTACTGCAGTGTACGATGGGCACTCAATGGATACTTCCATGGGTCTTACCCCTCTGGAGGGTTTAATGATGGGTACTCGCGCTGGCGATGTGGATCTAGGAGCAGCTACCTATATCATGGATAAAGAAAACCTAAGTACAGCAGAGTTCTCTAATCTTGTAAACAAGAAATCAGGTCTAATGGGTGTTAGCGGTGTATCTAGCGATGCTCGTGACATTGCTACCGCCATCCAAGAGGGCAACAAGCGAGCCGAATTAGCTCGTCGTATGTTTATCTACCGAGTAAAGAAATATATCGGTGCATATGCAGCAGCATTGAATGGCGTAGATATTGTAGTGTTTACAGGTGGTATTGGTGAAAATGATGTCTATATCCGTGGTGAAATAGCGAAAGGATTAGCCTACCTTGGAGCTTCTATTGACCAAGCTAAAAACGATAGCATCCATGGCGAAGAAGCATTGATTTCTACCCCTGATAGCAAAGTACAAGTATGCGTTATTCCTACCGATGAAGAATGGATGATTGCATCGGATACTATGCATCTTGTTTAATACAGAATCGAAGTAACATTAATAATTATTCATGGGAAAGCCACTATTTAGTGGCTTCCCATAAAACATGTACTGAACCTTGAAACCTATTATTTATCAGCTCTTGCCACGTACATTTGCGAATTACAATGAGACACGTCGTCATGCAGGCACGTTGCAAGAAAATGGTTGTGGCACCCTTAACGCCATTACCTCAAAAGCCCTTCGCGCTATTCGCGACTTGGGTGCTACGCATGTATGGTACACAGGCGTAATACGCCATGCTACTGCTCAATATAATACCCCCTCCATTGTCAAAGGTAAAGCAGGTAGCCCCTACGCCATCACCGATTATTATGATATTGACCCAGATTTGTGCGAAGACAAACGTCGTCGAATGCAAGAATTCACGGAACTAGTGAAACGCAGTCATCATGCCAATCTCAAAGTAATCATTGATTTCGTACCTAACCACGTAGCTCGTGAGTATCACTCTACATGTAGACCCAAGGGTGTAGAAGATTTAGGAGCGTCAGATAATCCAGCATGGGCATTCTCGCCGCTCAACAACTTTTACTACATTCATGAGCCTTTTGCCCCATATTTTGATATACAAGGGTATACTGAGAGTCCTGCACGTGCTACAGGTAATGACTGTTTCACCGCTCATCCCTCTAAAGATGATTGGTATGAGACCATAAAACTCAATTATGGTGTTTTCTACCAAAATGGTGGCGAGCAGCAATTTGATCCTATCCCCAACACATGGCACAAGATGCTAGATATATTGCTATTCTGGGCGAGTAAAGGCATCGATGGTTTCCGCTGTGACATGGCAGAAATGGTGCCACAAGCTTTCTGGTCATGGGCTATTTCCCATGTTAAAGCACAATACCCAGAACTGCTGTTCATTGCAGAAGTATATAATCCACAACTCTATCGTGATTATATTGCAGCTGGTTTTGATTATCTATATGACAAAGTGGGCATGTACGACTATCTACGTGGTGTAACTAGCAAAAACTGGCCAGTAGAAGGTATTACCCAACAATGGCAAGCTGTAGATGATATCCGTGAGCATATGCTATATTTTCTTGAGAATCACGATGAACAGCGAATTGCTAGTGGTTTCTTCTGCGGACGTGGTATGTGTGCAGAACCAGCTATGATTGTAGCAGCCACTTTAGGAACCAATCCCGTAATGATTTATGCAGGACAAGAGTTGGGTGAGAAAGGCATGGACGCAGAAGGCTTTTCAGGCATGGATGGCAAGAGTACAATCTTTGATTATTGGGGCATCAAATCTCTTCAAGCATGGACCAATCACGGCAAGTTTGATGGCGCGGGCTTAGACGAGGAGCAACGCACATTGCGCCAATTCTATCGTCAGCTCCTGCGCATATCTCGTACAGAAAAAGCTATCACCCATGGCGAGATGTATGACCTGGTATATGCACAAGGCGAAGGCTTCAACAAGCATGAACAATATGCCTATATTCGTAAGTACAAGCAAAATATATTGTTGATGATATTAAACTTTGATGATCGCCAACGTGATATCAGCGTACGTATTCCACAAGAGGCTTTCAACTATCTGCAACAACCAGAATACGCTATGGTAGAGGCAACAGATCTACTTACTGGCACAGAATATACTTTTCCACTTTCTGCACATACACCAATATACCTCACTCTACCAGCATGGAAAGGAGTGATATTAAAAATCAAACATTAATACATTATGGGATTAGGTAAACGCTTAGCAGATGTCGTTAAACCATATCTACAACTATTGCGGGTAAGTAATTTGACATTCCTGGCTATTTTGCTATTTGCCATGGAGCAATGGATAGCCGTTCCTTTGCTTCGGCTAGAACACTTAAGCCAACAAATGCCTTTGTGGGTATTTGTTCTGTTGCTACTTAGTACCCTCCTTATTGCAGCAGGTGGCTACGTTATCAATGATTATTTCGATGTTAAAATAGACCGCATCAACCGTCCTGATGATATTGTCGTTACACGCCATATTTCACGTGATGGTGCTATGCAACTATTTAAGGTACTGAGTGGTCTAGGCATAGTAACAGGATTGATTGTTACCTGGTGGGCAAAGAGTTGGACACTTCTGATGATTTTTTTGGTCATTCCAGGCCTATTATGGTTTTATTCTGCAAGTTACAAGCGTCAATTCTTGGTAGGCAATCTCGTAGTAGCATTCGTATCTGGATTGGTACCTCTACTTGTAGCTATAGCTAATGCGGATTACTTAATTCACCTATACGGAACATCATTGACCTATACCCCTATAATAGGACAACTATATGTTTGGCTGGGTGGGTTTGCAGTTTTTGCTTTCTTGATTACCTTGGCACGAGAGATAACCAAAGATATAGAAGATATAGAAGGTGATTGCGAAATGGAATGCCGCACTATACCTATCGTTTGGGGTGTCAGAACTAGTAAAATCATCATAACCATATTGTTGTTGCTTACATTCTCCCTCATTGTTTATCTCACATTTGCTGTCCTCCCCTTCCCACATGATTGGCAAAGTTTCTCCATTCGTTACATCGTTTTCGGCATTCTAACACCAATCATCTGCAGCATCATCCTACTCTGGTCAGCTACAAACAAACAAGAAATACATCGCACACAAGTAGTCCTAAAGTTTACTATGTTTATGGGAGCAATGTATAGTTTTGTCATATATCAAAACTTAACGCTCTGCAATTAATATCAAAATTTCTATGGCCATTACTCAAATCATCCTTGGCAGCCAAAGCCCACGCCGTCGTGAACTGATGGCAGGCATAATGTCAGGCTTTTCTATTCCATATAGCTGCATTTCCATAGAAGCAGATGAGAGTTACCCATCCGACTTGAAAGGAGCAGCAGTAGCTTCGTATATCGCAGAAAAGAAAGCAATAGCATATGAGAATCAGTTAGCTAGTGGCGAACTTCTAATCACCGCAGATACCATCGTATGCTTAGGCGATGAGATATTGGGCAAGCCATCTTCGAAAGAAGAAGCCAAGGAGATGTTAAGCAAATTAAGTGGGCGCGCTCATGAAGTATATACCGCCGTATATTTCACTTGGAAGACTAATACAAATAGCATTGTTCGAAAGCATTTAGTAGATGTAACAACAGTACAATTCAATTCCCTATCAAATTCATCTATAGAGCACTATGTAGAGGAATATCAACCCCTTGATAAAGCAGGTGCCTATGGAGTGCAAGAATGGATTGGCTATATAGGTATAAAACATATTAGCGGATCGTACTACAACGTAATGGGCTTCCCTACAGATCTCGTATATCAATGGTTGGTAGAAAATCTATGTAGCATGTAATAATGTATTGTACCACTTACCGTTGCGTGCAAGTACCTATTTTGTGTTATTTTACAAAGTTTTTGAAAAAAAACGCGAAAAGATTTGGTCAATTCAAAAAAATGTAGTACCTTTGCAGCCGCTTTGGAAACGAAGTATTTATGGCGGGATAGCTCAGCTGGTTAGAGCGCATGATTCATAATCATGAGGTCCCCAGTTCAATCCTGGGTCCCGCTACAAAAAAAGCAACCTATTTGGTTGCTTTTTTGTTTATGTACCTTTCTTCTATGTTTGCTTTAAATCGTTTATTGTTTCCAATCCAAATACTCTTGGAAGGTGAAATGCTTACCTATCAATTCAAAATTGGTATGCGTGATAGATAATATTTGTACCTTGTTCTCCTGCAATACTTGCATCACTTGAGCGTTTTTCTTCAGCATATTTTCGTACCATATTGCTTCATCTAGGCTGCTAAATCCAGCTACCTGCAACGCCGCTTCCCCCACGGAGAACATTGGTAATTGCTTAAGGTCAAAATCCTTAATCATGAACTGTGAGAAGTTATACAAAGCCACTTCATAAAGCACTGTGTTCAGTCTTTTCTCCTCACGTGGCATTACAAGTAGCACAAATGCCGGCTCATTGGTATTCATGCTAAACGCAACGATAGAATCCTGCTCCTCTTCCAAGTTGTTTTGCTCTATCTGTCTGCGCTCTTGCAGCGATGCAATATCCCCTCCAGTTTGACTCTCAGCTCCCTGCCCCATCAAGGCTAGCATATCTTTTGCCATGGCTGCTAGCTCATTATCTGGATAACGACTGACCATATCCTTCAGTTCTGAGATGAATGCCTCTTGTCCATCCGTTTTTGCTACCGAAATAGCATTGAGGAAAAGGAATCGTGGCATGAGAGGTGTCAAAGGATATTTATCCTCTACATATAACTTATTCCCTTTTACCTTGGTGTAGTCACTAGCTTGATATGCATAATATGTATTTTCGTACAAGGAATCTTGCTCCACAGACATTCTGCGTAACTGTTCAAAATAATCAGGCTGCGATACAATATATGCCTCCTGTGATTCAGGGAATAGTCGCATGATATCTGCCTTATAGTGCTCTGCATCTATCATGTTATTATTCTTCAATGCAGTCAAATACTGCATGTAATACAAATCTTTCAATCTTTCATCATCAGGGAATCGACGGCAGAAGTCTTCAAACGCTTCATCACTCAACTGTTGGTCGCCTAATTCATCACGATAGATGTAGACCAAATTGTATAATGCATTAGCAATCAACTCGTTCGATTGTCTAAAGTCATCTTCAGTTTTAGGTATCTGCTGTAGATAGAAAGCAGGCTGATGGTTATCCGTTTCTCTATTTTGGGCAATAGCCTCCGGATTAGAATCGATTGAATCCACAGGCATATCCTCTTGCTCAGTTTCATAAGTACTAGTTGTTGCCTTACTGATACGACGCCAGTTGTCTTCCAGTGTACGATTTCCCCATTGAGATCGGAAAGTCTGTTGTCCCGAGCGCATAAGTTGAGGGTTATAGAAATACCATTCAGCCGAACCTCCTCCCCCCAACATACCACTGGTATTCACACTCCTTGGTCCACTATTATTTTCCGCCTCCCTCGCCGCTTGTGCTTCTTTTTCCGCCGCCTCTTCTTCAGCCTTAATTAATTCAGCAATAATCTTCTCCACAATCTTTAACTGTTCTGCTTCGGTGAGCGTTGCTAGGTGTTGCAAAGAGTCTTGCAATTGCACAGTGGAATATTCGACCACTAGCATATCCAGCGTTTCCGAACGGCGTTGAATGCGCTTATAATCGTCGTGTTCAACAGAAAGAATCTGTGTAGCTTCCTTATAGCAAGGGCTAGCATTCACATAATCACGTTGGCCATAATAAATATCTCCAGCCATGACTAAAACCGCCGCTTTATTCAATCCATTTTTCGTACTACCTTCAATAGCCATTGCATAATATTCCAAGGCTTTAGCAGTATCATTGCGTTGCAAGAAGATATTACCCAACGTACCATATATTTGGTCCAGCCTATCCTTATTCTTATCTTGCTTTGCCATTTTGGTTAATAGATTAACCGCAGCGCTTGGGTTATCCTCTAGTTGTGCCAACTGCAATCTTGTATTGAAATCCATCTCGCTATCAGGTTGCAATTTTAGTACTTTGGAGAAAGCATTTCGTGCCGCCTTTTTATCGCCTTGCATCTGATATAATTGCCCCAACACATATTGAAAACGAGGTTGATATCCTTTTCTTTTCTCGTTTGGCAAAGCAATTTTAATGAATGGTATAGCCTCTTTGTATCGTTGCGTTTTCATTAATATATCCGCCGAAACAGCGGCGTATAGCGGTGCATTTTTACGTGATAAATCCTCTTCGTTTACCTTTGATAGTACATCCTCTGCCTCATATATCCACTCCATTTCCGCATAAGCGCGCGCAGACCAGAGTTGACATTGTGCTACCATATCTTTGTCGTAAGCATAGTGACGTGCAATATAATTAAAGGTGCTGATACTTCCTAAGAAATCTCCTTTGTGGAACTCCGCCTGCGCCAATAATAGCCATGCATTTCCCAATTGGTTGTTGAATTCCTCTTGCTCGAGCCATGCTTTGTATTTAGGATCACGACGCCTTTTGTCATAGTTGATTTTTTTAGGTTTCGTTTTGATACTATGCAGTTTAATAGATTTACGGCACTTTTCAATAGTTCGATCCATGGAAGATGCCGCCGCCTTAGCCGCTTCATGATTGGAGACAGGATACAACGGCAAGACCGTAGAATAATCATCCTCGTGCGCCTCGTTGATAGCTTCTAATCCATCTTCAAATGCCAATTGACCATTGTAGTAGATATTGTATTTCGTTTGTGTTTGATGGAAGGTACGGCTCGCCCATGTATTTTTCTGCGTGGAGCAACTTGCCAAAAGCAACAATGGTAAAGAAAATAATATGTATATTTTAGCTTTCATTTTGCCCATCTATCGTTTATTTTAGTCCCTTGATATGGCTAGGAGCAGCCACAAATTCTTTCAAATAAAATGGTTCATAGTAAGCCATCTGCTTGACATCCAATACCATCTTCGCTTTTTCCGCCAAACGTCCCATATACTTAGCCTGCGGAATGATATTCGCAACGAAATGGGCATTAGTATGCTGTATAACCATCTGGCATTTATCAGCCCCATTGCCAAAGAAATATATTGGATACATATCTAATTCTTCCGCAAATGATTGATTATCAACAACCTTAGCTTGTACCTCGCATTTAGGTTCAAAGTTCTTATCCCCCTGTAAGTAGAAGGCAGTATAGACCTCCATTCTTCTGGCATCCAACATCGGACAAAGTAGCGCATTGTTGGGTATATTTTCCAGTTGAAGAGCCGCACAAAGCAGTTGGAGCGTATCTATTGGAATCAATGGTATATTCAATCCATAACAAAGTCCTTTCGCAAGGCTGGCTCCAATACGTAGCCCGGTATAACTACCCGGTCCTTGTGATAACGCTACAGCATCTAAATGCCAATTATTCTTCTGTGCCTCTTGTAATAACTGCTGCACAAACACCGGCAAATCACTTGCATGATTAGCCTCTGCTAGTTTCTCGACAGACGCAACCTCCACACCATCTATTGTGATGGCCGCGGAGCAGGCAGATGTGGATGTTTCGATATTAAGTATAGTCATAACTTACAAATCGGGTGCAAAGTTAGTAATTTTTTCCTATATATGCAAGCAGTCCTTGGTTTTTGTATTGCTTTTGTATGCTGTAGATAAGCGGAGGATATGCTGATGAAACCACAAGCGTCATTACAAAGTGCTTCGAATCACTAACTAATCACTAACTTATCACTAATTAATCACTAATATATCACTAACTACTGATCGCTATCCAATAGCAAACGGAGCCCTATAAATGTACGTGCACTTGATAGGTCTTGAACTCGTCGTGCAGAGACACGGCAGTTAGATGCTCCAAAAGTTGTCGAACGTGACCCTCCGCGTATAATATTGTGCGTACCAGAGGTAGGGCCTACGGGATTGATTTGCGGCTCAGGTGAATAAGTTGCATACCAATCAGATACCCATTCCCAGACATTACCTGCCATATCGTAGATGCCTAACTCATTAGGCTGTTTTAGCGCAACAGGATGAGTTTCATCATTACTATTTTGGTCATACCAAGCTAACGAGTCAAGATCGTTTCCACCCGGATATTTATATCCATGGTTATAGATTCCTCCTCTCGCAGCATATTCCCACTCCGCTTCGGTAGGAAGACGGAAACGCAATCCCGTCAGTTTGTTCAACGTATCTATGAACTGCTGACAATCTGCTATATTAATTTTATACATAGGGTATAAATCTCCCTCTCCCGCCAATGGTGTTTGTGGTCTATTATGCGCCTCCCAATGCTGAGTGAGCGTAGTTCCCATCAATGTTCTCCACAATTCTTGTGTGAGTTCGGTTTGTGCCATATAAAAGTCAGAAAGGGTAACTAGGTGAGCAGGTTTCTCATTTGCTTGTGCTTCGAGGTCATTGTCCGCAGCTCCCATCATGAAAGTGCCCCCTTGCACAAATACCATATTGAAAGTCACATCGTTAACAGTAATGGACTTTGTGGGCGGCATTGGCAAAATGGTATCATGCACTAGCCGCGTGGAGTATCCTTCGCCTTTGTTGAAATCGCTCTGCGAATGGACATTCGTAGAACCAAAACTCATATAGAAAGCCTTGGTTTTGAGGTTTTTAGTAGCCGACCAATATCTACCCGTTGTTCCTAGATTCTGCAACGTAGCAGTTTGGATGAATCCCGCACAAGGCATGAAGACGGCTCCAGCCGCTTCCATCAGTTGCCACTGTTGTATGTCGTAGGTATTGATATGATCATCAGGATGTGAATAGGAAGAAGGAAACTTATCACCCCATGTCCATTTTTTGTCCTTTGCAGAAATAAATGACAGGTTATCAGGTATTTGCCAATCATCTGGCAAGATAACGAGCCCTTTGATTCCCGCTACTTGCGCATAAGACAACAAGCCGGAAGCGTTTGAACGATCATGCAATAGATATTTCCACTCTTCGGTAGTTAATGTTCGCCAAGTACCAGGTGCATCCCCACAGATGGCATTTGTCCCCCAATCACTGAAATTGCCAAGACTATCAGTAGGCCAATCAAATAAATCCACCCAATTTCGATAAGTAGGAGCATTGTACTTATTGGTGTTTCCGAGGTATTCGTGTTGCATGTCCGCAAATTTCCAGGCATCCGCTGCAGGGAAAAATTGTAGATTACCTTGTGAGAAGGACACAAACTTGCCTGGCGCCACAGAGAAAACACCAATGCGACGATTGGCTATTGTAGTATCACAATCACAAATTGATCCTCGAACGAGTTGCTGCTTCAAGTGCTCCTTTCCTTGCTGCACGATAAGATAAATCGGATTAAAGTATCGTTCCGCCTCCGTAAGTGAGTCCACCCCTTGATGGATGAACATCGTAGAGTCGTTAAGAACAGCATCCACCGACTTTTCATTAGAGTCTTGAAGATTGGTAGCTGCTGTCATGGAAGGCAGAGCAAGACAAAAAGATAGTATGAGCAATAAGCAACGCAACATCAATTACTCTAGAAGGTAGCACTTGTATTCTGCTCTTGGTTCTCAGTATTCACTTCATGTTCATCCTCCATCCAAAGCCAAGTAGTATTACTTTCTTTTCCCAGATATTTCACCTTAGCTTGGATAATCTCTGCCGTTTCCGATAACGTAAAAGGTTGTTCGTATGTCATCCAATCACTATTATCAATACGATAAAGTATCTGTCCTTTCGTCATAACTTTATTCATTGTAACATGCAGATCATTAGCCAAAATACCCGGTTGTTGAATGTGGAAATTACGATTGGATTCCGCTAATTGGGGTAAAAAGACTTCATACACCAATTTATTATAATCCCCTAACGTAAGCACACTTCGATTATTCCACGCTCGTTCTGCCAACCCATATATCTTAGGATAAATTTGCCATTCAACCTGGCTGAATGAACGAATCACCTCGCCCCACAGTTGTGCATTCATTCCTATCACATTAGGATGGATGAGCGGCTCCCAATCAAACGAACGATACTCATCTGTATATCCGCCCCAATTGAGTCCTTTCTCCTCATGATGGTTGCAGTAGGCAAAATCAAAATACAAGCGATTGGCATTCGCTAGAACTACAGGATACCCCGCTTCCGCCATTTCCAAAGGTTTGGTATTACTATTGAGCCACGAGTAGCAAATCGCCTTACTCTCAGGCTTGCAGAAGTGCGTAATTTCCTCCCACCCCATAGGTTGCAAGTTATATCGTTGCAGAATTTCTAATACCCCATCAATAAATGCCTGATGTTCCTCACGCGTGAGAGCCCCTTTAGGCACTTCGTCTCCACCGATATTGAAGATAGTAAGCGGATAACCCGCCTCGTTGTGCATCTTAACAATCTCAGTAACCACATGATCAATAAACTCCACTGCAAAAGGTTTGGTAACATCAATAACATTGTCGGTATAGTTTTGTGCCGATTTATACACACGTGCATCAAACTCACTGTCTGTAAGCATGTTACCCATTGCCTTTTTAGCGGCACGCATGTGTCCAGGCATATCAATCTCGGGTATTACACGTATGTGTCGCTCCCCTGCATAACGCAGTAATTCAATATACTTCTCGCGCATAATGTATCCATTGGCAGTAGTGTTAGCGTTAGGATCCCAACCACCACAATACATAGGTAAGAGGCACTCCGTTTCATCGGTAGTATATCCTCGTTTGGATGCAATCTCAGTGAGCTGTGGCAAGCCAGGAATCTCTATGCGCCATGCCTCATCATCACTTAAATGGAAGTGCAACACATTTAGTTTATGATATGCCATGATATCCAATACTCGGAAGATCGAATCCACAGGATAGTAGTTTCTCACCACATCCAACATAATACCACGATGATGCAAATCAGGGTAATCTGAAAGTGTGGCACACGGAATGATATTTCCCCATTGTTTGAGGGTCTGTTTAGCATAGAAAATACCCGCCTCGTCGCTTGCTTCAATAGTGATAGTATCAGGCTTAACCACCATACGATATCCTTCAGCAATCATATTGGCGTCAGTGCGAGTGATTATTTCTGCTTTTGCCACCTCACAAGTACCTTCGGCATAAGTAATCTGCTTAGGCTGTGGCAGAAGCGGTTGCACGCCTTCATTGATAGGTGCAGTGATAATATTCTGTACATAATCATATACATATGGTCCATCGGCATATGGTGTTTTCTCCCATGTCACGATGCCACGTTTCATCTGCTCTGGACGTGTGAATGGCGCATATGTGCATGGAATAGACACTGGATGATTATCATTGTCTTTCACCAAGAAAAATCCCTCAGGATGCGATGTCTGTCGTATAGCATTACCACGGAAACGTAGTTTGAAGGTGCGACTACTATCCGGTAGAAGCGGTTGAAAATCTGCCGTAGGTGTAATGCTATGATAACTAGCTTGTAACTCGGTTTGTAGAATCTGATCACCTTCCGTATAAATGGGGTGTAAGGACATATAGTTGCAATATAATGTCCAACCATCATTCGTAATAGGTTCACTAGAGTGATTGGTGATTGTATAATACAACTCACAAACACCAGGTTTTACATCATTCTTCCCCATTTCCCAATGAATAGACATGGGCGACTGATGGTTGCAAGCTACTATAAAGAAGAAGCTAATTAGTAATACACCTTTAAAATAGTTTCTCATAATACGACTACTATTTTTGTTTCTTAATCAAACAAACCATACCAATAAATGTGAGTAATGCATTAAGAATTAATCTTTCATGAGAGAACACATATCCATTAAACCATTCAACAGAATTTACATCAATCACCCAAGTGATAACTGGCGCAAGGATAACTACAATTGGTATCCAACGATCTCGTACTTGACGCTTCGTGAATATTCCAAAGCAGAACATACCCAAAAGAGGTCCATAAGTATAGCTAGCTACTTTGTAGACGGTTTGAATAACAGAATCGTTATTCAAAAGATGGATAACATAAATACATACCGCCATTAACACCGCCATTCCAATATGTACCCAAGTACGCACTTGTGTGAGATTCGTATCTTTTTCCTTATTGAGGATATCTACTGTGAAAGAAGTGGTCAACGCAGTAAGTGCACTACCCGCCGCCGAATATGCCGCAGCAATAAAACCAATAATAAATAATACACCTACCACGACAGGGAAATAGTTGCCCGTAGCTAGGAATGGGAAGACATCATCCCCCTTGAGAGGCATCCCCTCAGCATTCACCAATGCTACACCTGTTTGATTAGCATATGAATAAAGCAAGAAGCCTAAGAAGAGAAATAGCCCTATCACAACAATCTGCATAAGTGCACCCACGATGAGGTTCTTCTGACTTTCACGTGGATTCTTACACGATAGAGTACGTTGCATCAGGTCTTGGTCAAGACCCGTGGTGGCAATCACGAGGAAGACACCAGCAAGGAATTGTTTCCAAAAATATGTACCCTCTTTTGGATTATCAAAGAAGAAAGTACGTGTCATTGCATTCGAAGTCCATCCATCAATATTCACACCCGCCCGAAGCACAAAATAAATACATAGTGCGACAGAAAGTATTAAGCAGCATGTTTTGAGCAAGTCAGTCCAAATGAGTGATTTAACTCCCCCCTTAAAGGTACAGAGATATACTATCAACACCGTAAAAATAGCATTCACCCAGAAAGGAATACCTAATGGTCCGAAGACCAATAATTGCAACACCTCACCAACGACGAATAGCCGTACACTTGCACCTAACATCTTGCTCACAAAGAAAAGCCAAGCACCAGATTTATAGGTACTCATACCAAAACGTTGTTGGAGATATTGGTAGATTGATGTGAGATTAAATTTATAATACAAGGGTATGAGTACATAGGCAATCAAGATTTGGCCTACAGTAAAACCAAGCACCATCTGCATATATGCCCATCCAGAAGTAGCAACCATACCAGGGACACTGACAAACGTCACACCCGAGATAGCAGCCCCAATAGTGGACATTGCAACCAAAAGCCAATTACTGCTGCGGTTTCCCGAGAAGAAGCCAGCATTATCAGCCTTGCGTCCCGCAAGGTAAGAGATGAAAAACAACAATGCGAAATAGCACGCAATAACGATAAGAATTGTTAGTGGATTCATATTTTTAGTATTTAGTGAGTGCGGTTATACCGCTACTATTTAGTGTAAAGTGTTTCGTTTATGGGCAACGAAATTATTCTGCATAAAGAAGGTAAGGACGACGTTGTTCTTTGAAATTCTCCACATCCTCCTGCCAACAAGCACGAATCTCATCCTCGCTTTTTCCTTGAATAATCATTTTGCGGACATAATCCACACCTACTAATAATTCAAAAAAGGAACGGAAGAAATAATTATCCATATGCAGATGGTTATACGCATCTAACAAATAACGCAAAGAGAATCCCACCTGACGTGCTTCCTTTTCCGTCATGCCACTAAGATCTACCCCATCACAGATACGTCCGTTCTGAGTGGATTGATTAGGTGTAAAAGTAATAGCAGGTCCCAACAAACTCGGTTCTGTACGAGGAGCATTGAAATTCGGATGGCCGTAGCATAGGAATGGTTTGTCTGTCCCACGTCCTAATGACAGAGGCGTTGCTTCAAACAAACAGATAGAAGGATATAAGTAAATAGATAACATGTTTCGCAGGTTAGGCGAAGGAGCAACTGGCAAACGATAAAGGGTTTGATGCGTATAATTCTTACAAGGAATGATAGTAAGCTCCACCTTAAGAGAGTCATTAAGCCAGTTTTCTCCATTAATCATCAATGCTAACTCGCCTAATGTCATTCCATGCACCACGGGGATAGGCAAAGCTCCTACACCCGACTTATGTTTCATATCTAGGATTGGACCATCTACATAAAATCCATTAGGGTTTGGGCGATCAAACACCATAAACTGCTTTCCCTCATGTGCACAAGCATCCATGAGACGATACATCGTAATATAATATGTATAGAAACGCAATCCTACATCTTGAATATCCGTAATGAGGATATCAAATGTTTGCATAGCCTCTTTCGAGGGGCGTTTGCTCTTTCCATCATACAATGAAAGAATAGGAATTCCGGTCTTTTCATCTACCGAACTAGCAACTAATTCACCTTCGCGCGCCGTGCCACGGAAGCCATGTTCTGGCGAGAAAATAGCAGTGACCTCCACCCCATGCTTGAGCAAGAGATCAAGCGTGTGGATAGTATCTTTCCCCTGAATTACAATACCCGTGTGATTGCTCAACAATGCCACTCTTTTACCTTTCAATAAAGGCAAATAGCTCTTTGTTTGTTCTGCCCCAACAAGGATACGTTCCGCTTGAAGCGTCATAACCATAGCGCAAAGAAACACAAAAATAGTAATAATCTTCTTCATGTGATTGATTTTTAGGTATAATTTAGAGCACAAAGGTACTACTTTTTTTGCAAATATGCAAATTCTATCAATTTTTCTGCGATTTGTACCGCATTCAGTGCAGCTCCTTTGCGAATTTGATCTCCTACACACCAGAAAGTAATCCCCTTCTCATTTGCTAAATCACGTCGGATACGCCCGACATACACATCGTCTGTTCCACTGAGATATAACGGCATCGGATAAGGATATTCTCCATTTGACAATGTGTTATTTACCATTTTAGGATTATCCATGACTTGCACACCTTCAGCGTGAGAGAGTGCCTCGCGCACTTGCTCTGGAGAAAGTGGCTCAACGGTTTCCACCCATATAGCTTCGCTATGAGCACGCAAAGAAGGTACACGGACACAAGTGGCTGATACAGCAATATCCGAATGCATAATCTTGCGCGTTTCGTAGTACATTTTGAGTTCCTCCTTCGTATAATCATCCTCTCCAAAGACATCAATCTGTGGGATGAGATTATATGCTAGCTGATATGGGAATTTCCTGTTTGTAACTTCTTCGTTATTAACAGTTTGTCTGTATTGGTCTTCTAGTTCATTCATAGCCGCAGCTCCTGCTCCTGAAGCAGATTGATAGGACGATACATGTACACGACGGATATGTGAAAGTTCCTCAATAGCTTTCAAGCAGACAGCCATAATGATTGTCGTACAATTGGGATTAGCAATGATATGCTTCCCCCCCTGCTGAAGTGCTTGCGTAATATCATTCGGATTGAGTTCGGGAACTACCAAAGGAATATTTTCATCCATGCGAAAAGCAGATGAATTATCAATCATGATTGCTCCATGACGAGTGATATCCTCTGCAAATTCCTTTGAGACAGAGCCCCCCGCAGAAACGAAAGCAATATCAATATCTCGAAATAGATCGCCATGTTGAAGTAGCTCTACAGTATATTCTTTACCACAGAACGTATATTTAGAGCCTGCACTGCGTGCAGAGCCAAAAAGTCTAAGATTATTAACTGGGAATTGACGTTCTGCCAAAATCCTAAGTAATTCTTGTCCTACTGCGCCCGAGGCGCCAACAATAGCTATATTCATAGTAAATAATATGGGAATTATGCGGTTATTGTGCGGAATTAAAGGCTAAAATAGAGCTGTTTGACCAAATGTCAAACAGCTCCAGAAATCATTAAAGCAAAGAGATAGTCAATTCCTCTCCTGCTTCAAAAGCAACTTTACCTTCTCGAGCCAACCAGCCCAAAGCGAGGTTTAAATCATCATTTTTCAGTTTTGTAGCTTTCTTCAAAGCTTTCAAAGTGAGAGCACCACCTTGTAATGCATTCCAGATCAAACCTGCGTTCTCACCAATTTTAGTTGTAATCATAATACCTTAAAAAATAAAACAGTTAATATATATATGCGACAATGTCGCGTTAAAAAAGTCACATGAGTTCACACAACAAGGCAATTTATTTTCGTTTTTTAGATTTTTTTGAAAAGTAAGCAAGCGTTATGGCCGCCAAAACCGAAATTATTGCTCATTGCATAGTGTATTTCACGTTGCTGTGCCCTGTTAAAGGTGAAATTCAGTTTATAATCAATATTTGGGTCTTCATCCGCTACTTCATGGTTAATGGTGGGGGTAACCAGACCATGTTGCATAGATAGAAGAGAAATAATGGCCTCTACAGCTCCAGTAGCCCCGAGGAGATGTCCCGTCATTGACTTGGAAGAAGTGAGATTGATATTATAAGCATGTTCACCAAATATTTCTTGTATAGCCTTGACTTCCGCCAGATCACCAATAGGCGTGGAGGTGCCATGTGTATTAATATAATCTACTTGATCAATTGCAATCCCTGCTTCATTAATGGCTAATTGCATTGCATTCCTTGCTCCAGTACCTTCAGGATCAGAAGCAGTCATATGATATGCATCCGCAGTTAATCCTATGCCCACTATTTCTGCATATATATGCGCCCCTCGTTCTATCGCATGCTCATATTCCTCTAAGACGATTGTTCCCGCACCTTCTCCTAGCACGAATCCGTCTCTTGATGCAGAGAATGGTCGGCAAGCAGTTTGAGGAGAATCATTGCGTGTAGAAAGTGCATGAAGAGCATTGAAGCCAGCTATTCCCGAAACTTCTACCGCCGCTTCACTTCCCCCTGTCAGCACCACATCAGCCAATCCCATACGAATTTGGTAGCAAGCGTTAGCAATAGCATGTGCCGATGAAGCACATGCAGAAGTCGTGGCAAAATTAACGCCTTGAAATCCATATCGAATAGCGAGCAATCCCGCCGCCATATTGGTGATAATCATTGGTATGAAGAATGGGTTATATCTGGGCGTTCCATCTCCCGCTCCAAAACCGCTGATATTCACATCCAATGTATTGACTCCACCCATTCCACTTCCGTAGATGACACCGCAACGCAAAGGGTCCTCTTGATTCATATTGATATGCGCATCTTGTACCGCCTCTTCTGCAGACTTGATAGCGTAGTGTATATATCGATCATAACGGCGTAATTCTTTGGGATCCAACAGCGAAGCCATATCTAAATCTTTGACTTCGCATGCAAATTGGGTTCTGAATTTTGAGGTATCAAAATGGGTAATGCTCCCTGCTCCACTCTTTCCCATGAGCAGATTTTGCCAATTGGTATTCACATCATTTCCCAACGATGTTACCATACCTAATCCCGTAATTACTACACGCTTTTGTTTCATATCCTTACAAACACCCAACGAGTTTGTAGTATTCACCACAAACTCGCCAATGTTTAAGCCTCAATACGTGATAACTTATGCTTGAAGTTTCTCAATGTAATCAATAACGTCTTTTACGCAGTTGATTTTTTGAGTATCCTCATCAGGAATAGAAATACCAAATTCCTTCTCAAACTCCATAATCAACTCAACAGTGTCAAGAGAGTCTGCGTTAAGGTCTGCTGTGAAGCTAGCCTCTGGAGTAACTTGTGATTCCTCTACGCCCAATTTATCCACGATAATTGCTTTTACTTTTTCTTCAATTGCTGACATAGTTACAATGTTTTTTAGTTATTATTTTATTATTTTCTTATATATTCACACGAAATCGGGTGCAAAGTAACTACTTTTTTTTGGAATATGCAAATTTTTTAGCATATTTGTATCGTTATTCCTTAATTTTAAGTGTTATTTTGCCCATTCTTGCTCCAGATTTTCCCATTTGCGCGAGCAAAACAGTATCTCCTTCTTGATTTTTCACATAGTGATTCGCTACTACTTTATGTGTATGGGCACCAATGATTACATCAATATGTTTCGTTTCTTGTGCTAGTACTTCATCTGCATTTGTACCTAAGTGCGAAAGACAAACCACGACATCGCATTTGTGCTTTGTTTTTAATTCAGTAGCTACTTTTTGTGCTGCATTTATAGGCTCATTATAGCGGACCGGCTCGAAGTTCTTAGTAGCAATCAATCCTTCAGGATTAATACCTACACCTAATATACCTACGCGTACGCCCGCGCGTGTGACAATAGTGTAAGGTTGCACTATACCTTCTAATGGGGTGTCTTTCACATCATAATTGGCAGATACGACTGCAAAATTAGCCTCTTTGAGGATTTGTGCTAACGTATCCACACCATTATCAAACTCATGGTTTCCTAAAGTAACAGCATCGTATCCCATTCTATTAAAAGCGTCAATTTCAACCCTACCATGGTAAAAATTAAAATAGGGCGTACCTTGGCAGAAATCTCCCGCATCTACTACAATTACATTAGGGTTGTTTAGTCGTTCTTGTTGAATAAGTCCCATACGTCTTGCATAACCTGCATGATTAGCATCTCGTTTTCCCATCTCAATAGGCTCTATTTGTGAGTGCGTATCATTGGTATGCAAGATAGTTATCTTATCCGCTTTAGGCGAACAAGCCATCATAGAGATAAGGAGCAAACTCGTACCGATAAATTTAGAAACGCTTTTGTATTTCATCTTGAGTAAGTATAGTAGAAATTGTTAGACCATTAGTGAGAAATCGTGGCGAATGTGTATTTTGCAATCGTATAAGCAAATCTCTCATCTCCGCTTCGTTGAGCGGTTTTCCCATTGGTATGGCCATCTTATCAGCCAAAGCGAGCGTCATAGTCTCTTTCCATTGTTGGGTAGCCGTACATCCCGTATCCTGCACTTGGTGTATGACCTGCAATAAGGTTTCACAAGGATTGACTTGCCCCAACTGCGTTGGTATAGCAGTGATAGTATATGCAGTAGGCGATAACTGATCTAATCCAAACCCAATTACAGTTAGATCGTCCTGTATAACCTGTAAGGTATGCAAATCTTCATTAGAAAGTTCAATGGCCTCAGGAAAGAGGAGTGGTTGCGATATTCCTTTGCGTTGCTGCAACTGCGTCATTAATTCCTGATATAGAATTGCCGTATGTGCGCGATGCGGGTGCACAATCATTATTCCTTGCTGTATCGGGAGTAGAATATACTTGTTTTGCCACTGTATTATAGGGGTTGTTTCATCGATTTCAGGCAGTTGGAAAAGCGGTTGTTCGGGAGTATCTTCTACCGACAAGAGCTCCGTTGGTTGCGTATATAGTTTTTCCCATCCCTTTGTTTGCGGCCTATTTGATGTGTTCTGTTTGAAAGGATTATAAGCAGGATCCACTTGCAAACGTGGCATCGCGATGTTCACTGGCTGTTGCGTAGGCTGAGGCATCTCCACATGCGTTTCAGATATAAAGTCTAGGGACGGTGTGAGATTGAATTTACCCAATGCCTCACGCACAGTAGCTAACAATATCTGGAAAATAGCTTGTTCATCCGCAAACTTGATTTCTGTTTTTGTAGGATGTATATTAACATCTATCGCATCCGGTTGTATGTCAAAGTAAATGAAATAGGAAGGATTATGGTCCGCAGCTAAGAGCCCAGAATACGCCGTCATAATTGCCTTGTGGAAATATGGATGGCGCATATATCGCCCATTAACAAAGAAATACTGCTGGCTATTCTTGGTTGCCATCTCTGGTTTTCCAATATATCCATGGATATTCACCAGTTCAGTATTCGCTAGTACATCTACAATTTGTCCTGTGAAAGGTTTAGAAGAATGTCCAAAGACAGCTTCTATTCTCTGCTTTGTACTACAGATTGGCAGTTCCGAAATAATTTCGTCATTATTAACAAGCGTAAACTGCACCTGTGGATTAACCAATACGATACGATGATACTCAGTTATGATATTTCTCATCTCCGTTTGGTCAGTTTTTAAAAACTTACGTCTTGCGGGCACATTATAGAAAAGGTTTTTTACCCTAATATTTGTCCCCGCAGGGCATTGCGTCACCTCTTGCGCAATGACCTCAGAGCCAGCAATTTCCAGATGCGTCCCCACCTCATCATCAGGTCTTCTGGTATTAACATCCACTTGTGCGACTGCACATATACTAGCCAACGCTTCGCCGCGAAATCCCATTGTTTTCAGTTGGAAAAGGTCGGAAGCTTGACTAATCTTGGATGTAGCGTGCCTTTCAAATGCCATTCTTACATCTGTGGCACTCATTCCTTTACCATTATCTACCACCTGCAATAGCGTTCTTCCCCCATCTCGTACAATAATACGAATATGGGTAGCTCCAGCATCTAACGCATTTTCAACTAGTTCCTTAATACAAGATGCCGGTCGCTGAATCACCTCTCCAGCAGCAATCTGGTTGGCGACACTATCGGGTAGCAGATGAATGATATCACTCATAGTAGATAGTAGAAAGCAAACAACAATAGTCCTAGTAGTGCAATCCAGAAGAACAATTTTGAAGCACGCTTAGCAGGATTCTTACGGTGTGTATTCGCCTCATGTGCCTCTCGGAATGCTCCACGATGAAGACGCGCAAGTTTATCCTTGCGCGCCTCCTTTTCTTTATCATAGTAAATGGGGCGATAGTCCCACTCACGTGGTTTTGGTACTTTTGGAAAAAGTATAGACATTATTTTACAATAGCTTGGAATTGCTCGTCTGCATGGTATTTAGCAAACTCGATATCCTTTTGTGCTTTTTCCTTCATTTGTGCATTGCGTTGTACAGCCACCTTCAAGTTGCTATAGACAGCGTCACGGTCGTTGGTACGTGCACCTACGACAGCTGCCAAGTATGCAGTAGTAGCGTTAGGGTTCGCAACTCGAGCCAATGTTTGGCGAGCAGCAGCGTAGTCCTCGTTGAGGATTTGTTGCACAGCAGCGTTGTTTGTAGCCTCTTTACCATATGCAGATTTAGCAGCGGAATAGTCACCCTTCATGGTGTAGAGTGTACCCATAGCAGCCTTCAAGTCACCTTGTGTACCAGCAGCCTTACCCAGGTATTGTTCCGCTTGTACGAGGTCGTTCTCTGCCAAAGCACCGATACCAGCGTTGTAGTTTACATCAGGGTTAGCAGGTGCCAATTGCAAAGCCTTCGCGAAGCTACGGCGTGCGTCAGCTACTTTACCTTGGTTGAAGTACATCATACCCACGTTGTTGAATGGACGATAATCTTGTGGGAACAACTCAGCAGCCTTAGTATAGATAGCCATTTTCTCGTTAGCATCTTGTGTAAGTGTAGCCGCATAGAGCAACTCATCAACGTTCAAAGCTCGAGGATCATTCTTCGCCAAAGCAGCAATTTCTTCATCAGACTTACCAATCAAGTCAGTAGTCAAGATAAGACGGCTACGACGCAAAGCAGGCAAGATCTCGTCAGCGATAGTTTTATACACAGCACTCAAGTGCTTGATTTGTGTTTCACGCTCCTCTGGGTCGGTGTACATGCTCAAGACACGGAGAACCAACTCTTTATCTTGGATGTTGCTAGCCTCCATAGCTTTTTGGAATCCAGCCCAGTCCTCAGCCGTTACGTTGGACTCGATTTCAGCGTTTACTTTAGCTTTCTTCAACTGTTGTTTCAAGTATTTCTCAGCATTCTCTTGACGTGCGTCCGCCAATTTTTCGTTGAGTTCTTGGCCACCATCAGGTGAAGCATAACCAGCTACCTCAAGTTTGCTGATAGCTTTATTCTCAGCAGTGTCAGCGTCCTTGATAGCAGCGTGCAAGTCTTTCATTTCTTGTGATTTCAACTCAGAGTTGCGCAGTGTAGCTTGTTGGATAAGGAATCGGATGTCAGCCTCTTGTACCTCTTGAATAATACGTTGGAACTTATCAGCCGTGATTTGAGGTTTAACCTCCTCCGCAGTAGCCACAACCAATTTAGCAGTAGAAACAACACCATCAGCGATTTTCAACTCAGGCAATTCTACAACCTTGTTTCCAGCCTTAGCCTCGAATCGCAAATACAGTTCAGACTTAGCCATAGCAGGTACGTAGTCAAAAGTAGCAACTTGAGCGTATTTACCACCCTCTTTGTAAGGCACTACTTGGCCATTCTCTTTAACCTTCTCACCTACATACACAACAGATTTACCAACTGCCTCACCACCCTCATATTTTAATACAGGTGTAACAGTCAAAACAGCATTCTTGGCAAATTTCTTTACAGGGAAAGTACCTGTAATCTCTGCTTCTACTTGATCACCGACTACAGTCAGTGGATTAGGATTAACGGATACTTGTTCAGGTTGAACAGCGGTTCCGCAAGATGTCAATAATGCAACTGCAATTACTGACACAAAAAATAACGATTTTTTCATACTTTATTATTGTTTTTTTGATATTCTAATATTCACTCTTACAAAAACCATGCAACATTGCATAGTATATCGCCTGCAAAGGTACAAAAATATTTACGAACTGCCAAATATATACCTTATTTTTTCTTATTTTTTCATTAATACGTCTTTCTATTTATTAAAAAAGCCTAAAAATCCGTTACGGAAAGGCAATACTCCTGTGCAAATAGCAATGGATAGTTGGAGTCAATGTGTCCAGACGGATAATCAAAAAGTATAGGGAAGGTATAACTATCTACAACCTGTCGGATAGACTCCAATAACGTACATCCCATAGTAACATCATCCGCACAATCCGTGAACTGCCCTACCACTAATCCACTAATCCTATCAAAGACCCCACTCATACGCAGATTCTGTAACATGCGGTCAATATGGTAGTGCTTCTCACTAATATCCTCAATAAATAAAATCGGAGGTTTCTCGCATTTATCAATTATCTTATTCAAACTAAATGGCGTTCCCTGCAAACCATATAGCACACTCAAGTTCCCTCCAATCAGCTTTGCAGTCACCTCACCATTCCTATTAAGCGGAGAAAAAGATGTATGATGTATGGTATAAAGCAGATTTGAATGGTGCGGTGAAGGATGATACGTGAGCGGTAAACGATGCGAAGTGAGCGATAAAGGCGCTGGCAGGTGCGTTGTTTCCAACAACTCTCGTTCCGCCATTAGGGCAATATCATCATCTGGCAGCATAGAAAGATCTTTACACATGTTTGCGTGCAAGGATGGTACCCCATTCAAACTCAATAAACTATGCAATGCCGTAATATCAGAGTACCCTACCAGCAATGGCCACTGTTCTTTTGGTCGATTAGGTAAAATAATCTTATCAATAATACGCTGCAACCCGTAGCCCCCACGACTACATAAAATGATATCAACCGTCGGGTCAGCAAATGCCTCATTCAAGTCCGCTACTCGTAGGTCATCTACTGCGGAAAAACGTCCTATGTTTCCATAAGCGTTCTCACTAACCGACACAACAAATCCCCACAACTCTAAACGAGCTTTGGCTCTGTTAATCCATTGTGCATCAATAGCACTAGCTGGTGAAATTATACGAATATGCTTCATCGAGTGCAAAGGTACAACTAAAAATGCAAATAAACAAGAAAAACGAATAAAAAAATTTGCCTTCCGTTCTATAACACATTCGCTATTCGTAGCCAACTCTCTCAGCTGGCTACAAGCAAACCTATATGAATTACTAATTAATCACTAATTAATCACTAACTAATCACTAATTAATCACTAACTAATCACTAACTATCGAAAAGAAAAAGACAAGAAAAAGTCAATAACTATTCCAATCCTTTTCCGCACGAGATATATTTTTGAAACCTCTCAAAATCATAAGAAGAAATAAACTTTTCTCTAAAATTCTTGCATTATTGCAATTTTTGTTGTAATTTTGCAGCGAATTATGTTTAGATGGCGCATTATCATAGTATTTTTATTCTGCTCCATTAGCCTGTTGGCTCAAAATGCAGTGAAAGCAGATGGTTTGTTTCAGGATGCAAATTATTTGGCAGCACAAAAGGAGTATCAGTTGCTTTTAAAGCATCACCCTACTTATGCGCTGTACCTATATCGCTATGCACGTTGCTGTCAAGAGTTAGGTGAGTACTCAAGTGCTATCCAATACTTTGCAAAAGCAGGCAACCGCTACGATTTGAAACACTATAATCTGGGCGAGATCTACATGCAATTAGGCTATCCCGAGCAGGCCATCGCCTCGTATGAGGACTACTTGAAGACCCTGAAAAACCCTAACACCGAGCGTGGAATATATGTACGCGAACAAATCCGCAAGGCGGAAAAGATACAGCGTTATATGCGTCGCGTAGAAAAAGTACAAATAATTGATTCTGTGGATGTCCCATTAGATAGTTTATTATCCACCTATCACCTTTCGGAAGAGGCAGGTAGTCTAAGTTATGATAGTCTTCAACAAATCGTCTACACCAATCAACGACAAGACCGCAAAATTTGGGGCACTACAGTTGACTCCACTCGCTTGATTGTTTCCAGCAACAAGCTAATGGATACCTGGACTACACCTGATACTTTACCTGGGGAAGTGAATATTGCAGATAATCAGGATTATCCCTTTATGCTCAGCGATGGTGTAACCCTGTACTTTGCCTCAAAAGACACCAATGGATTAGGAGGTTACGATATCTACGTAAGCCGCTACAACACTCACACAAAGACTTATACTAGCCCTGAGAACCTAGGCTATCCATACAACTCCGCAGCCAATGACTATCTAATGGTAATTGATGAATCGCGACAGCTTGGATATTTCGCAACTGACCGCTTTTCAGTAGAAGGCAACGTGCGCGTATATAGTTTCGTGGTCGCCCCACAAAAGACCTACTGGCGCGGCATCTCTACTGATTCATTGGCCGCCTATGCACAATTGAAATTAGCCCTTGCCGTTGACAAGAATATACTCCTTCAACCACAACCAAGCACGACAACTGATATCGCAACGGAAAAAGAAGAAACAGACATCTTCTTTGTACTCAATGACTCCGTAGTATATACTTCATTACAAGATTTTCATAGTGTTTCCTCTCGCAAATTATATCAAGAATGGGCCGCCAAAAGCACTCAAGCACAGAAAGAGAAATCCGAATTGGATGATTTGCGCTTGCAATATAGCGTTGCCGATGAAGAGACAAAACAAAAATTGACTCCACTTATTTTGAATCTCGAAAATAAATGGAGCCAATCAATCGTTCAATGTGAACATCTATTGCATCAAGTCCGCAAGACAGAGTTGCAAGAATCTCCGCAATGATTTTAATACGTTTTTTTCTTAGAGAACACCAATCTCTTTGAGGATAGCAGTAGTCTTAGCTACAGCAGCTTCACTAGCAGCAAACAACTCCTTCTCAGCCTCGTTTAACTCGATTTCAACGATCTTTTCAATACCATTCTTACCGATGATACATGGAACACCAATAGTAATATCGTTGTAGCCATACTCTCCTTCGAGATAAGCAGAGCAAGGAATCATCTTCTTTTGGTCGTTGATAACGCTATCCGCAACCGCTGCAGCTGCAGCACCAGGAGCCATCCATGCGCTAGTACCAAGCAAACCAGTGAGAGTAGCACCACCTACCATAGTAGCCTTAGCCACCTCTTCGAGCTCTTCAGCAGAAATCATGCTGCTAGCAGGCATACCTTTGTAAGTAGCATAGCGGGTCATAGGAATCATAGTGGTATCACCATGGCCACCAATAACGAAACCTTCTACCTCATTAGCATTGCAGCCCAACTTTTGGCTCAAGAAATATTTGAAGCGACTGCTATCCAATGCACCACCCATACCAATAACACGGTTACGTGGCAAGCCAAGTGCCTTATACGTGAGGTATGCCATCGTATCCATAGGATTAGAAACCACAATGAGAATAGCATTTGGTGAATAAGTGAGGATTTGGTTCGCCACACTCTTTACGATACCTGCATTTACACCAATCAACTCCTCACGAGTCATACCTGGTTTACGAGGAAGACCACTAGTAATAACTACCACATCCGATCCAGCCGTTTGGCTATAGTCGTTGGTAACACCTTTGACAACGGTGTCAAATCCCAACAATTGAGCGGTTTGCATGATGTCCATAGCCTTGCCTTCTGCAACGCCTTCCTTAATGTCGATCAATACGACTTCGCTGGCAACTTTCTTAACAGCCAACACATTCGCGCAAGTAGCACCTACGTTACCTGCGCCTACAACGGTCACTTTTGACATAGATTTTAGTATTTAAAGTTATACAATATACAAATCAGCACGCAAAGGTACTACATTTTTTGCAAATGTGCAAATATTTTGAAAGTAAATTTGTGTATCTGCAAAAAAAGCAGTAACTTTGCGCAGAATTTCAAAGTAAACTATCCATGAAAGTAATCAATCTATCCGAGCAACCCTCGTTGCTAAATCAGTACTTAAAAGAAATGCGTAGCGTACATACGCAAAAAGATAGCATGCGTTTTCGGCGTAATATCGAACGCATCGGCGAGATAATGTCTATAGAAATCAGTCGGCATTTAACCTACACAGTGGAGCAAGTACAGACCCCTTTAGCTATGGCTGAAGTGGCAGTTCCACAAGATACTATCGTATTAGGCACCATTCTTCGCGCAGGACTTCCTATGCATCAAGGATTTTTGAATATGTACGATCACGCTGAAAATGCATTTATCAGTGCATATAGACGCGAAAACACAGGAGAATTGGAGATTGTATCTGAATATTTAGCAGCGCCCTCTATTGAAGGAAAAACACTGATATTGATTGATCCAATGCTAGCAACAGGATTATCTATGGAAGTGGCATACAAGGCATTGCTTAGCCATGGTACACCGCGACATACACATATTGCTTGTATTTTTAGTACCCCTCAAGCTATCCAACATCTGCAAGAACATATGCCAGAAGAAACAACCTTATGGTGCGCAGTAATAGATCCTATGCTGAACGAGAAAAAATATATCGTCCCTGGTTTGGGTGATGCAGGTGACTTATGCTTTGGCGGAAAATTATAGGATATTGGAAAAGTATCTTGGTCATTGGTGCCATTGCGTATGTAAGCCTACTGCGCGAACCTAATGTAATACTACCATCCATACCAAGAATAGACAAATGGATACACATGTTAATGTATCTATTGTTGGTTTGGATATTACTATGGGATAGTAAAAAAGAAAATCTAAATGCCTGGATATTACGGACAATAATAGTCATTTTTTCGATAATTTTCGGCGGATTCATCGAAATTTTACAAGAAAGATATTGCTATCCCCGTACAGGTGATTGGCTAGATTGGTTAGCCGATTGTATAGGAGTGTTGATAGGTCTTTTAATGTGGATTATAGGATACAAATGGTATGAAAGAAGAATGGCTTAATAGAATTGCTATCACATGGAATAATCGTACATACTTACGGCATGTACGCAATATATTAGATTTATATTCCACCGCAACAGAAGCTGTGGCTCGTCACCCCGAGTTAATTACTCAAGCCGCCTTAGAGTTTGCACAAAAAGAACTCGATTTCATCGAGAAACATAACATTCAAACCTATTATTATAAGGATGAAACTTACCCCTATCGTTTGCTCCAATGCCCCGACGCGCCATTATTGCTATACGCCAAAGGGAATATGGATGTGAATCCAAAGCATGTGATAAGTGTGGTCGGAACACGTATGCCAAGTGAACGAGGCAAAGATTGGTGCCGACAATTCGTGCTTGAGATGGCGGCAAAAGTACCTAACCTAACAATAGTGAGCGGGTTGGCTTATGGAATAGATGTCACAGCACATAATGCAGCCATTGAGGCAGGTATCCCAACAATTATCATCCCTGCACATGGAATGGATAGAATATACCCTGCAGTCCATCGAAATGTCGCTGTAAAAGCATTAAACAATGGAGGAATATTAACCGAATACCCATCAAACACAGAACCCGAACGTTATAATTTTGTAGCTCGCAATCGTATCATTGCAGGTATGGCAGATGCTATAGTTATTGTAGAATCGAAGAGCAAAGGCGGATCACTGATAACCGCCCAAATGGCACAAGATTATAGCCGCGAAATATTCACATTACCAGGACGATTTGATGATGCTAACTCTGAAGGATGTAATAATCTAATAAAACAACAAAAAGCCCAACTTATCACCCAAGCTGAAGATGTAATAGAGGCTATGCTATGGCAAATGGAAACGAAACACCCTACACAAACGAGCCTCATAGAACTACAATACGATTTAACCGACCTACAACGTACCCTGCTAGAGAAGATAAACGAATCAGACGAAGGATGCCATGTCAATCAGTTAGTAATGGAAGTACAATTACCCTATAACGAAGTGGCAACAGAATTGATGATGATGGAAGTCAATGGTATAGTTAAAAGTATGCCTGGAGGCATGTGGCGAAAAAGAAAATAGCTAAACATCAGGTATAACTGAAAGAAAACAACACTCAAAAATAAACTTTTGCATTTTTTTCTTGCGTATGTGCATTTTTTGTTGTAACTTTGCAGCGATTTCCGTGAAATAACAAAAAATAAATATATGAATACTTTACTGAAAAACTTAGGTGCAATCTTAGTATTGCTCGGAATTGCTTGCTTAGCAGTGTATTATTTTGGTGTACAAAAAAACTTTTTGTTGGTTACGAGTATGGTATTGGAGGTAGCAGGCATTCTGTCTTATATCTTCATCAATCGTCGCCTCGGATAAGCTTGTGATTATCCATCTTCGTGATATCCAGTGCCATGCGTATCATGGTGTATTGGAAGAGGAAAAACGCAAAGGCAACACCTTCCTTGTTAATGTAAGCATAACGGTAGATGATCCTACAAGTATGCCATCAGACGATATCCAAGATACATTGGACTATCGTTGTGTGTGTGCAATTGTTCAACAAGAAATGCAACAACCCTCCAATTTACTAGAACATGTAGCATGGCGCATTAAACATGCGCTACTAAAGGCATTCCCACAAGTTCACAAGGTACAAGTGGCAGTAGCCAAAAAAAAGCCACCATTGGATTTGACTGTAGCATGGGCAGAAGTGGAAATTTAGTGTAGTAAGCCACTACAAAAAGCGATAAGAATATGGCAGAGTACAACGATTCGGTAAAACAACATTTAACAGGCATGTACCAAGATTGGTTCTTGGATTATGCTTCGTATGTAATTTTAGAGCGAGCCGTCCCAGCTATTGAAGATGGCTTGAAACCTGTACAACGCCGCATTCTACACGCCATGAAAGGAGTTGATGATGGACGCTTGAATAAAGTGGCCAATATCGTAGGACAAACTATGCAGTATCACCCTCACGGCGACGCTAGTATTGGCGATGCATTGGTGCAACTTGGGCAAAAGAACCTATTAATTGACTGCCAAGGTAACTGGGGTAACACGTTGACTGGAGATGGTGCAGCTGCACCTCGTTACATAGAAGCACGATTAAGCAAGTTTGCGTTGGAAACGGTATTCAATCCCAAGACTACACAATGGATGATGTCGTATGACGGACGTAAAAAAGAGCCTATTCATCTACCTATCAAATTTCCACTGCTATTAGCACAAGGCGTTGAAGGTATTGCTGTAGGTCTTAACTCGAAAATCTTACCACACAACTTCTGCGAGATTTGTGATGCAGCGTTGGCATATCTACGTGGAGAAGAATTTCAACTCTATCCGGATTTTCCAACAGGGGGCGAGATTGACATCAGTCGCTATAATGATGGCGAAAGAGGAGGAATGGTTCGAATTCGAGCTAAAATCCAAAAATCGGATGATAATAAAACACTGATTATCACAGAAATACCATATGGAACTACTACTACAAAAATTATTGAAACCATTATGCGTGCTGTGCAGAAAGGCAAAATCAAAGTGCGCAAAGTGGATGACTTTACGGCGAAGGAAGCACGCATTGAAGTGCAATTAGCACCAGGTAGTTCATCAGATAAAACCATTGATGCCCTCTACGCATTCACTGATTGCGAAATAAACATTTCACCTAACTGCTGTGTAGTGCAAGATAAAAAACCTATTTTTACCACTATAGGAGAACTATTACGCTTATCTGTTGAGCACACTCGGGGGTTACTAAAATGGGAACTAGAAATAGCTAAAAATGAATTAGAAGAACAATACTTCTATACATCGTTAGAGAAAATTTTCATCGAAAATCGTATCTACAAGGAGCAAGGGTATGAAACTGCCCCTGACAAAGAGAAACTGATTGAATTCGTGGATAAAGCCCTCGAACCATGGAAAGAAAAATTGATTCGCGAGGTGCGCCGCGAAGATATTGAAAGGCTATTTGAAATTCGTATGATTCGCATCACACGATTTGACTCCAAAAAGGCAGATGAATTGATGCGTGACCTAGACAAGAAAATTAAAGCAACTATCAAGAACCTAAAAAATCTTACCGAGTATACAATTGCTTGGTTTGATAGCCTCAAGTCCAAATATGGGCACTTACACCCACGACGCACTGAAGTACGAAATTTCGCAAATATCAACATCAAAACAGTAGTTGAAGCCAACGAAAAATTATATATCAATCGTACTGAGGGATTCATTGGAACAAGTTTGAAGAAAGATGAATATCTCTTCAATTGTTCGGATATTGATGAAGTAATTATCTTCCATAAAGATGGAAAATACAAGATTGTTAAAGTAGCGGAGAAAGTATTTGTCGGGAATGAAATCATTCATATTGATATCTATCGCAAGAATGATCATCGCACTATCTACAACGCTATTTATCGTGATGGAAAAAAGGGTATCTACTTCATGAAGCGCTTTGCGGTAACCGGTGTCGCTCGCGATAAGGAGTATGATCTTACCCAAAGCAAACCGGGATCGCGCGTCATGTATTTCACTGCTAATCCTAATGGAGAAGCAGAGATAATTAAGATTCAACTGAAACCAGCACTGCATCTCAAGAAATTAGAGGTCATTAAGGATCTGAGTGAGTTAGCTATCAAGAGCCGTACAGCGAGAGGTAATGTATTGACGAAATATGAGGTCAAGTCTATTACACTAAAACAAAAAGGACATTCCACCCTAGGTGGAAGAAAAGTGTGGTTTGATCCTGATATTTTGCGGTTGAACTACGATGGACAAGGTATATATCTAGGTGAATTTATAGAGGAAGACCGCATATTGGTTATCACGAATAATGGTGGATACTACCTAACCAATTTTGATTTGACTGCACACTTTGACCAAAATATTTGGCGTATTGAGAAGTTTAACCCTGAAAAAGTATGGTCATTAGCTATGTGGAATGCTGATTTGGGATATTACTATGGTAAACGTTTCCAATTAGATGCACAAACAAAATTACAAAACATCTTGGGTGAGAATAGCGATAGCAAGATGACTATCCTTACGGATCGTGAAGAAGCCATGTTCAAAATCACGTTTGTAGATGAAACAAAAGGGGATATGGAAGTACTCATGTCTGAATTCATCGAAGTTAAATCGCCAAAAGCAAAAGGAAAGCGTTTTTCTACTTTAGAGATTACTAAAATAGAAGATATAACGCCAGAGCCAATAGACGAGGCAAGAGAGGAAGAATTGGAAGCGGATAACATAGAGATGGATGTTCCATTTACCATCACCAACGAGGTCCCAGAGGACAGTATGCCTGTCGATGAACAATTAAGTTTATTTTAACATCAGTTTACATAAAAAAAGAGTCAATTGACTCTTTTTTTTATGCCTCCTGCTACAAGGGTTCTCAGATGCTCCATTGCTTCGTTTATGTCAGCGAATTGCGATAAGTCCACAGGCTCACCTATGTGTAAGTGTACGCGCGCACGAGGGCTAACAAAGGCCTGAGAAGTAGGCATAGCATCATAAAAGCCACTCAATGATATCGGTACTACAGGGAGATTCAAATCCATTGCTATTTTAAATGCACCTTGCTTAAAGCGTCCCATTTCACCGGTCTTGGTGCGTGTCCCTTCAGGGAAAATAACTGTTGATATGCCATCTACCAACTCTTTTTTCACCAATTCCACGCTTTGCAATGCTGCACGAGGATTACTACGATCCACAAAGATATGGCCGGCTACGGCGCAAGCTGTACCTACAAAAGGTATCTTACGCAATTCTTTTTTCATCATCCACTTGAAATTGTTAGGTAGCCAACCATAAACAGCAAACACATCCAAGGCTGATTGGTGATTAGCTACAAAGACATAGGATTGCTTGGGATTGACATGCTCTTTTCCTGTCACTTTGATAGGAACTAGCAATAGCCAGAGCACACTACGTGACCAGAACACTTGTACTGCACGAGGAGCTTTGCCATTTTTCCATGGGAAACAAATGATCGTAAAAACAGCGGTGAATAGGGTCACTACTAGAATCAACGGAAGACCAATTAAATATTGGTATAAAATGTATAAAATCTTCATGGTTAAAATATATTATTTGTTTTTTATCAAAATTTCAGTTTATGCATAAAGCCACGATATAGGGCACAGATACGACGAATCTCGTCCCAAGTTTCTTCTGGTAATTTAGTACCTACTATTTCCACAACACGCCCTGCAGCTATTGTACCTATTTCACAGCAACGGCGCAAATCAAAACCATCGGATAAAGCATGCAAGAAACCACCGGCATACAAATCGCCTGCACCAGTGGAGTCAAGGCAATTAGAAGTGATTGCACCTATATGATGTAACTGATCACCTTGACGAATATAAGAGCCACGTTTACCTACTTTTACAATGGCAATATCGCATTCTTCTGATAATTTAGCAACGGACTCTTCTGGATTGAGATGCGTATATGCAAAGGATTCATCTTCGTTGGCAAACACAATATCCACATATTTGCGAACTAAATCCTCAAGAAATTGATGGTTCTCATTCACCACGTTGTAACTTGCTAAATCCAGCGAGACTACACATCCTTGTTCTTTGGCTGTTCGAAGAGCTGTTTCTATCAAGTCATGATCTTGAACCAAGTAACCCTCTATATGACATATATCATATCCTATAAATGCTTCTTTGCGAATGTCACTAGCTCTTAGATCAGCAGCTGCACCTAGATATGTACAAAAGGTTCGTTCGCCATCGGGGGTAATCAAAACAATGCAGCAACCAGACATCAAAGAAGAAGTCAGCAGCAAAGGTTTTACATTATTTTTGATTAAGTCTTCGCGGTAAAATTTGCCGACTTCATCGCTGCCCACTTTTCCGATAAAAGCCGCTTTACCACCTAATTGAGCTATAGCAGCTACTGTATTTGAGGCACTACCACCGGCAACAAGATGTTTCCGAACGGATACAAAACGCGTCTGAATACGTTCTAGTTGTTCCGCTGTAATAAGGTTCATACTACCCTTCGGGAATCCTATCTCGCGGAGATCGCCTTCAGAGACTTGGAGCAAAATGTCGGTCAATGCATTGCCTAAACCTAAAACTCGTTTCATGTTGGATTTTTGGATTTTTTTCGATATTTCGGGGTTAAAAATGGTTATTTTTAGTGTAAAATCAAAATTTTCTGCAAAGATAGTAATTTTTTTTGGAAAAAACTTGCTCATGTCAAAAAAAAGTAGTACTTTTGCACCCGATTTCGGAAATGACATGTTTCTCGGGGTCAAAAATACTGCTTCCTTAGCTCAGTCGGTTAGAGCATCTGACTGTTAATCAGGGGGTCCAAGGTTCAAGTCCTTGAGGGAGCGCGAGTGTGATAGTTGAAAGGCTATCACACTTTTTTTTTGTAATAGGATTTTTTTATTATTTTGCAATATTCTATATATAAAACGCCTATTCCTATCTTACCTATCCCAATCTACCAAATCGTAACTTATAACAAACCTATCACTTTCCTTCCAGAGTCTTTTCGGAGTCTTTTCGGATATTAGATGTATATTAGTGATTAATTAGTGATAAGTTAGTGATTAATTAGTTATTCGAATCCTTTTGTAACCCCCGTTGTTGACGTATCTTATGGATATCTATTTGTCATACAAAAAGACTGCTTCGATATTGAAGCAGTCTTTTTTTGTATAGTAGAAAGGGTTTTAAGGGTTTTAAAAGTTTTAAGGGTTATATTAGTTGAAACTAACCAACCTTTAGAACAGCGGTATAGCCACGCCTAAAACTATTAAAACTCTTTCAACCAACGCTAATTAGCGTTTATAATTCTCCCACTTGGTGTTACGCATGTCGCCTGACTTGAGGAACTCCTCGTGCATAGCCAATGCGCAGCTCAAGGTGTGAGGGGTGTGTGCGGTCTTCGACATCTCCAAGTACTCATTCAACATTGGGCGGTATTGTGGGTCCACACAGTTGTTGATAATCTCGTGAGCGCGTTGGATTGGGCTCTTACCACGCAAGTCAGCAATACCGTGCTCGGTGATGATGATCTTCACAGAGTGCTCGCTGTGGTCGTGGTGGCTAACCATTGGCACGAATGCCGAGATAGCACCACCCTTAGCGGTAGAAGGAGTAGTATAGATGCTGATATATGCGTTGCGAGTAAAGTCGCCTGAACCACCGATACCGTTCA
>JAZNMT010000016.1:0-8282 GCA_045579895.1 Paludibacteraceae bacterium | reverse complement strand
CAAAGATGCAGAAAACCAACCTATTACTACCTATTCGGGCGAATTTACAACATTAGGCACTCCAACAAGTGTATCCGACATCCAATTGCCAATGACCAATTGCCAAAAGATTATCCGCGACAATCAACTCCTCATCCTCCGTGATGGTAAGACCTACAATGTCATGGGTCAGGAGTTGTAACTTCCGGCACAATCTTCGGCATACGAAAACTTATTTTCAAAAAAATACACTCACGCGGGAAGCTTAGTAAATACTACACTTCCCGCGTGCTTTATATACAAATTCCCTTCCAGAATCTCCAATGTTCGGCACAAAACACCTTCCGTGCCGGAGATTTTTTCAGCATTATTATAGAGATGCGTTTATAGACAGCTACCGAAAGCCCATAGAAGTCCCACAGATCTCCTTGTTTTGTTCTATGCTTGCGCAGATTCCTCAAAGTGGGGACTTTTCGGGCGCTGCGCTCGGAGTGCGTTCCGTCGCACTCCTTCAGGTCGCCTAATCCGCAGGTAATTTATCCTATACCAAAGGTATACCAAGGGTATACAAAATGCAGGTGGTTTATTCCCTTTATCTCTCCCGTGTACAATCCATCATCTAACCCGCTGATTTTCATGCACACTCGCGTTAATTGCGTGTGCAAATGCACATAGGACTTGCATATTTGCGAAAAAAGCACTACCTTTGCAAACAAAATCTATAATCTTTATGAAAAAGACATTCTCTCTACTTCTCGTTCTCTTTTGTTCGCTTACTCTTTTGGCAGAGCGTTTTGAGTACAATGGTATTTATTACAACACCCTAAGTGATAGTACAGCTGAAGTAACTTTTCAAACAGAGTGGTCTTCTCCGAGTTATAATCATACTTCTGTGATTATTCCATCTACTGCTGAATATAACGGAAAAATATATAGCATTGTTAGAATCGGTCAAGCTGCGTTCTATGAGTACACATCTTTAACCTCTTTATCCATTCCAAAAACAGTTACCACTATAGATATTGGAGCATTCTTTGGATGTACCAACCTCAGCAAGGTTCTGATAACAGCTTCTGAACAAACAATAGGTAGCGGAGCATTTGGTAATTGCACTTCCTTGGAAGAAGTAATATGTTTGGCTACTATTCCTCCTACAAGCGGTGCTCTTCTTGCTGACCCAGAGGAAATCTTTTATGGTGTAGATGTCGCAAATATTCTATTATATGTTCCTATAGAATCAACAGAACTATATAGAAATGCCGACCAATGGAAAGACTTTCAAATCAGGGCATATTATGGATCTGAGGAGTGTTATGAATATATGCATGTTAACCTAACACCTTTTCCACTTATCAGTGGCAAATTGACTTATCGTCTTTCTACTGATGACGGATCAGAAATTCCTCATGTGGATAGCGTGTGGATTTTTAATACAGAACAACAACCATTGCAAAAATTTCATGCACAATCAGGAGATACCATAGATCTTTCGTTTCTTGAACTAGGGACTTACATATTAAGGGTATATATAGATGAATGTATGAAGAGTAGAACATTTGTACATCGTCCTAGATGGAAATACACATGGTGCGATACATGGAATGTCTTATCGCACGGCTGGGATCCTGAAGGAGGAGATGGCATGTATAATGCCCATACTATCATCTATCAACTTGAAGGAGATTCCCTTATAGATGAGGTAACCTATCAAAAATTAACAGGTCATGTTAGTTTTGCATCACCAGCAACGCAGGAATATGTGGCAGCACTGCGTTTTGTCGATAACAAGAAAGTATTCATCCATTATGATAATACAGAATACCTACTCTATGATTTTGGAGCGCAAGTAGGAGATACACTGGAGATTTTTGGAGGTATTGATTATTACGAGGATTACAAGATACTTTCACATGTCGTCACAGAAATAGATACATTAGAAGATGGCAGATTGCAAATGCAGTTGGTAGTAGAATTGCAATGGCCTACTACAATAACATGGATTGAAGGCATCGGATCTAGAAATGGTATTGTACATAATATAGCTACAGATCGGATTGGATCTGGAACAGATGTACTACTATGTGCATATCGTGATAATGAGTGTATCTACACTACGAGTAGCTCTTATTATGCCCCATATGGTTGCGTTTACAATGATCCAATCTTTTCTGCTACAAAAGAAGTAAAATCACCTACTCCATCTGCCCAAAAGATTATGTACAACGGGCAACTGCTCATCCTGCGTGACGGCAAGACCTACAACGTTATGGGACAGGAGTTGTAGTCGCTAAATGCATCTCTTTCTCTCCTCGTGTACATTCCGCCACCTAATTCGCTGATTTTCACGCATACTCTCCTCTGCCACGTGTGCAAATGCACATAAGAATTGCTTGTTTGCAAAAAAGCAGTACCTTTGCCCGTTTCATCAAGAACTTTGCTAAATATACCACCAACGAGGCAGGTAAAGCACTCGTTGCAGCTGGTCCACAACTCTAATATAGACCGTCTTCAACTGTCAGAGGTCAGACCGCTTTGCTGTTAGACCGCCACAGAGTGGCTGTTAGATAATCTCCGCCTTTACACCTTACACTCTACACCCTACACTATCACTTTTATTAAGATTGCCCTCTCTTTTACCTCTCTTATACCTTGCCTTATTCCACCGACCGACAACCGAGAGAAGAGCGACTCACCTCCTTTCCCACAAAAGTGCTATTTCTTAATGACTAAACTTGTATCCTTTCCTAAAAAAGTTGACTCTATTCCTGAAAAAGTTGTCTTCATTCCTAAAACAGTTGACTACTTTCCTGAAACCGTTGACTTATCTGTTTAAATAAAAAATCACCTCAAAAAGCGATTTCTCTTGCTCAATCCAAAATAATTCACTACCTTTGCACCGACTACTAAGCAGTAGCAAGCGCCACGAGCGTTCACTAAACACTAAACATCACACACCAACACCATGAAACGTCTACTATCTTTGTACATGATTAGCTTGTTTACACTAACATGTCTTGCCCAACAAGTCCAGACTTGGTCAGGAGAACTCTCCCTAGGGGCCAACAAACTCAACATCAGTTTCAACATCAAGACTCTGGCTGATAACCAGCAAGTTTGCACTATGGATATTCCAGAGCAAGGTGCCAAAGATTTCCCTGTGGAATTGGTAAAGAACGACGTAGATAGCCTGATCATAGCCATGCCTGCACTGCAAGCTAACTACCAGGGGCATAAAGTGTCGTCCGATAATATTAAGGGCTATTTCACCCAAATAGGATATACTTTTCGGCTTGACTTAACCCCTAGTAAGATTACCATCAGCCGCCCTCAAACACCCACCCCACCTTTTGCCTACAAGACCCAAGAAGTGACTTTCTTGAGTCCAAAGAACAATGCCACACTAGCTGGCACACTGACTTACCCTATCCATTACAACGAGCAGAATGCCCACTCCACTCCAGTGGTATTGATGGTGACAGGTAGTGGTGCACAGAACCGCGACGAAGAGGTGTTTGACCACAAGCTATTCCTCGTGATAGCTGACCATCTGGCCAAGCATGGCATCGCATCGCTACGTTATGACGATAGAGGGTTTGCTGCATCCACGGGCAATATAGAGGGCACCACCGACGATAACCTGGCTGATGCCGAAGCAGGGATCCAATATCTGCGCGACCTGAAGCAGTTTGGCAAGGTGGGTGTGATAGGTCATAGCGAAGGTGGAACTATCGCTTTTCTGTTAGGCGCCAAGCATAGCGTGGATTTTCTGATCTCGCTAGCCGGAGCCGCAGCCAGAGGCGTTGATCTTCTGGTAGGTCAGAACAAAGCAATCTTGCATCTGAAAGGCATACCACAAGAGATGGCCAATGACTATGCTAACGTGTTGAAGGAGATTTTTGAGGATCGAATCAAAAGCACTCCAATAGCCGACCCTGCGCAGTATGTAGCTGATTTATGCCAAGATATGCAAATCAACTTACCCGCAATATTGATGGCTAACCTAGAACAATGCATCTCCTCGGGAGGTCAATGGATGGACTATTTCCTGGCCTATGACCCTAGCGTGGCCATCCGCCAAATCACTTGTCCGGTTATGGCGGTGAATGGTACATTGGATGTACAAGTGCTCGCCCAAGATAATCTACCAGTAATCCAGCAGCACTTGCCTGCGAGCGAGAAACACCTGATTAAGGAGTATGACGCACTGAATCACTTCTTCCAGCACTGTACCCCTACCACAACTCTCAGCTACGGACAAATAGAAGAAACCATCTCGCCTGAAGTACTCAGCGATATGGTCACATGGATACAAACCATTAAATAAATCACCTATGCAAACAACCACCTTCCTTCCATTGAGTCCAGCGATCAAGTCTGTGACTATTATTGCCAGCATCATTATCCTCGCCACAATGGGTTATATGGCTTATCAATGGTACACTACCAAGCAAGTGATGCTATTGGTCACCTTCGTGATTGTGGCTCTTGCCCTGCTTAGTTGCATGGTTATTATCCCACGCAAACTAACGGTAACAACAGAGGAGATCAACATACACCTCCTTGCTTGGAAAATCAACATTCCTGTCGATGAGATCGTTAAGGTTGAGCATTATCCACATGGCATCCAGTCCAGCCGTATTGCAGGAGCAGGTGGCTTCTTTGGCAACTTAGGATTGTTTACTTGCAAGGAATGTGGTAAGCACTTGTCTTTGATTACCGACCCAATGGATGTCTGCATCATCACCCGCAAAAGCAAAATGCCCATCGTGGTAAGCGTAGAGGATTATAGTATCTTAAACACATTCAACATGATAGAAGAGAAGTAGTTCAAAATTCCTCTCTATACATTTCACAAATATCGCCTTGTATATTGCTGATTATCTGCTTGTTATAGAAAAAAAATGCAGGGGGGGGGGAATATTTGCGAATATCAAATAATTTTTGTACCTTTGCAGCGTATTTTCAAAACTATTAATCTCTGGCTGCATATGAAAACGCAAATCTACATCTTATTTCTAGTAGGAGTAGCACTCCTTGCTATAGGTTGCGAGCCACAAAATCAACCTGAAAAGACTGCGGGATTCTCCATCTCATCAGAGAAGAGGATTCTTTTCTCCCCTGGTAATTTGCAATATCGCCCCGTCACACGCGAATGGCGATTTGCTGAACATCAATACGATTATGTCGGCAATAAAAATCTGCCTGTGAACGAGTCTTCCTCCAACTGGATTGATCTCTTTGGTTGGGGAACAGGACTCAATCCTACCTTCACTAGCAACCAATGGAAAGAATACGACACTTTTATCGATTGGGGAGTGGTTAGTATCAATGGCGATCCCCAAGATACTTGGCGAACTCTAACAGCCGAGGAGTGGGATTACCTTATCTTCAAACGCCCTCACGCAGCTGCGTTGTTAGGGGTGGCGCAGGTAAAAAAAGTAAACGGACTTATCCTACTGCCTGATTATTGGGAGTGTCCAAAAGATATTGTTTTTACATCGGGTATGAATTGGAATTATAGTGGATATGATGGTGGATATGCTGACTACCAATCCTTTACTTTTGAGCAATGGACTTCATTGGAATTGAGTGGGGCAGTCTTCTTGCCTGCAGCAGGAATGAGAGTGCATCCTTACGGCGTTCAGCAACCTACTATAAGATTAGACGGCATACAAACATGCGGTAATTATTGGTCATCAAGTAGAGACGGGAACGATGCTGTTTCATTGTACTTTGATTCGGAAATGGTAGGTATTTCTCATATTCAAATACCCTCTAAGGGGTTAAGTGTACGGCTAGTAAAGGAACTATAATATTATACTATCTTATGAAAACCTACAATATCATCATTTTCGCTATCCTTGCTACTATATGTATAGGTTGCGAGCCTATAAACCAACCAACAACTGCTGAACATGGTTTCTCCGTATCACCAACAAACAAAGTGATCTTTTCCTCTGGTAACCTACAATATCATCCAGCAATGGATAAATGGCGTTTCGCAGAACATCAATACGACTATATTGGCGAAGATAATATTAACATTAGCAAGGACTATAAAGGCTGGATTGACCTATTTGGTTGGGGAACGGGCAACAATCCTACATTAAACACGATTGATACACGAGATTACACTACTTTTACAGACTGGGGTATAAACAGTATTAGTGGCTATCCCCAAAACACTTGGCGCACCTTAACTGCTGATGAGTGGGAGTACCTCATTTACAAACGACCAAATGCCTATGCGTATATGGCAGTCGCACAAGTAAATGGTACAAACGGCCTCATTCTGCTTCCTGACAATTGGGTTGCACCAAAAGACATAGTCATTGCCTCTGGTATGAATACCTATGTTCCTGGAGAAAACTACAATTACGATTACGCCGCGTATCAAACTTTTACTGCTACTGAGTGGAAAAAACTAGAACAGAATGGTGCAGTCTTCTTGCCTGCTGCTGGATATAGGTGGCAAGATGGAGTTTATGGAACAGAAACCAAAGTATCAGTTATTCAAGAGGGTGGTAGATATTGGTCTGCTAGTTCTAAGACATCGGAGTATGCATATCTTTTAGACTTCAATAGCTCAAATTTATATGTTACTACCACGTATAATGTTTTCGGCTATAGCGTCCGACTTGTAAAAGACCTGTAATTCTATCAACATCATTCTCGTACAATGCTTATATATTCTATCAGGAGTCTATAAGTCGTTTGTAGATACCCAAAGAGGGTGTGTCAGCATTTTGACACACCCTCTTTTCAGTTTTTGGTTGCAATATCGGTTAATTTTCCGTCTTGTTACAGATTCGTAACGTAGGGGCTTTGAATCACTAATTAATCACTAACTAATCACTAACTAATCACTAATTAATCACTAATATTCGAAAAGGTTTCTGAAGGAAAAGCTAAGTGGACTGATATAGGGCTCCTACGCAGTTCATTAAATGGCAAGTGAAATGGCATAATACTTGTTAGAACAAAAGTGAATGCTTGTAAGAACAATAAAAAGGAATAATAAAAAAGCTGATTTATAATACAAATTATTGTATTATCTTGTATATATCAAAAAAAAATCGTAACTTTGTCGCGAATTTGGAGAAGTGGGCAAAAAGCCCATATATAATATGAACGGAATAGAGAAAATAGGAGAATACTTTCTGCTGATGGGGCGCGTGTTTCGTGTACCCGATCGTTGGCGCATGTTCTGGCGACAGATGAGCAAAGAAATGGAGAAACAAGGACTGGAATCTATCCTCATTACGCTGATTGTGAGCGTGTTCATGGGTGCGATCATGACCCTACAAACAAAGTTGAACACGGAGAATCCGCTACTACCCGCCTACTCTACTGGTTTGGTGACACGCGACTGCATTTTGCTGGAGTTCTCAAGCACAATCTTGTGTCTGCTATTGGCAGGCAAAGTGGGCAGTAACATCGCCTCAGAGATAGGTACCATGCGTATCACCGAGCAGATTGATGCCATGGAAATCATGGGTGTAAACTCGGCTAACTATTTGATATTGCCAAAGATAGTAGCGTTTATGGTGATGATGCCGTTGCTGGTAACACTTTCTATGTTCATGGGATTGTTGGGCGGTTATGGCATTAGTGCAATCACGAATGTATTGCCAATCTCGGAATATCTGCTGGGTATTCAGTACGCCTTCATACCATTCTACGTGTGGTACTCGTTTATCAAGACAGTGGTCTTCGCGTTTGTGATAGCAAGTATGGCTTCATACTACGGATACTACGCACGTGGCGGCGCGCTGGAAGTAGGTAAAGCAAGTACGAAAGCGGTGGTAAACAGCAGTATCGTGATATTGCTATTAGATGTGGTGCTGACGAATTTGATGCTGAATTAGTGGATGGTGTATGGTATATAGTGTATGGTAAAAAGGTAAGGAGTTATGATACAGGTAAAGGACGTCGTAAAGAGTTTTGAGGGGAATGTGGTGCTTGACCATATCTCTGCTGACTTTGAGGACGGAAAAGTGAATATGATAATCGGTCAGTCGGGCTCAGGTAAGACCGTACTGATGAAGTCGATGATTGGACTTCACCAAATCAATGGTGGAGAGATTATCTTTGACACCCGCAACGGACAGCAGAATCTGGCAGCCAAGTCGGAGGCCAAGCGGTCTTAGGAAGACAATGACTAGACCCAACTCCTTGGCTCACAGAACGACATGGCTACGATCCGACTTCAGGTAAGACCGTACTGATGAAGTCGATGATTGGACTTCACCAAATCAATGGTGGAGAGATTATCTTTGACACCCGCAACGGACAGCAGAATC